>WLRQ01000112.1 GCA_009697815.1 Actinomycetota bacterium | reverse complement strand
CTGACCCCACTCTCGGTCGGCCGAACGATCATCGAGGCGGACGTGAGCGTCACCTCTGACCCCCAGACGCGCCAGGGTCGAACCAGCGGATCACGTCGCACCGACGACGAGTGGCAGATCGACGGTGTGGCGCTCTCCTGGCGATCGCCTGGATCCCTTCTCGTAAAAGGCGATCTGCCGATTCGCGTGCTCACTACAGCAGATATCTCGCGCGTACTTCCAGGAACGTTGCTGCACGTGAGGGCGCGCGTCCTCTCGGCCGATCCCATGCGGGGAAGGGCGGCGACCCTCGTCGCCGAGGAATTGACGATCCTCTCCTCACCCCCGGCCGTGCAACGCGCAGCCGGAGCGATCAGGGAGTCGCTTCGTGAGAGCGTGAGGAATCGCCCACCCGATGCTGCGGGGTTGCTCCCCGGTTTGGTCGTGGGTGATACCTCGGCCATCACTGAAGATCTGGATCGTGCGATGCGCGATTCCGGCCTCGCGCACCTCACCGCAGTGTCGGGCGGCAATGTTGCGGTCGTCGTTCTGGTGGCCCTCGGTGCCATCCGGCTCGCGGGTGTGCGCCGAGGGCCGGCGCAGATCATTCTCGTCGCAGCCGCCGTCGGGTCCTACGTCGTCCTCGCCCGGCCGCAGCCCTCCGTGGTCAGGGCTGCGGCGATGGCTGCGGTCGTGCTGTTCGCGCTGCTGATTGACGCGCGCATAAGACCTTTACAGGCGCTGGGCTGGTCGGTCGGCGCGCTGGTGCTGCTCGATCCCTTCCTATCGCTGTCGATCGGCTTCACGATGTCGGTGGCGGCCACCTTCGCGCTCCTGCTGGTGGCATCTCGCTGGCGGCAGGACGTGGAAGGGTCCTCCTGGCCTCGACGCTGCGCACGGGCGGTCTCAGGGCTCGTGCTGGTGAGTGCCGTTGCCCAAGTCGCGGTCGCGCCGCTGGTGGCGGGCATCGGTGGCGGCCTACCCCTCGGCGGTGTCCTGGCGAACCTGCTGACAGCGCCCGCCGTCGCTCCGGCGACGGCCTTCGGCCTGATCGCGTCGCTACTCGGGCTGTTATGGGCCCCCTTGGCCGCGGTGGTCGCGATGCCCGCGAGTTGGGCGGTGGGCTGGATCGCGACAGTCGCGAGATGGACGGCCGAGTCAGCCGGGGTGCTGCCCTGGCCGTCGGGGTGGTCGGGCGCGATCGGACTCGCCGGGGTGATCGCGCTCGGCGCGGTCGCGCTCGTGCTCGCCCGTCGGCGCGGCGGGGTGCTGGCGAAGGCGGTGGTGGCGATCGGCGTCGCAGCGGGCGTCCTGGTCGTTGCCCCGCCTACGAGCATTCCCTTCGGATCGTCCTGGCCGCCGGAGGGCTGGCGCATCGCGATGTGTGATGTCGGACAGGGTGATGCAGTCGTTCTGAACGCAGGTGCCGGTCAGGCGGTGATCGTCGACGTTGGCCCCGACCCGGCGGCAGTCGACCGATGTCTGCGCCGTCTCGGCGTCACGAGTGCGCCGCTGCTCGTCCTGACCCACTTCCATGCCGACCACGTCGAGGGTTTACCCGGAGTCCTGCGGGGTCGACCGGTCGGGACGCTCGTGGTCTCTCCGCTCACCGAACCCCCGGGGGAGCAGAGACGGGTGCTTCGCTGGGCCCATGACGACGGGCTCGTGATCCACACTGCCGCGGCTGGCGACACATGGCGCGTCGGAGCGGTGTCGCTGCTGGCCCTCTGGCCGACTCGCATCCTTCGGGGGCAGGGTTCGGACCCGAACAATGCCAGCGTCACATTCGTGGCTGAGGTCGACGGCGTCTCGATCCTGCTCTCGGGAGATCTTGAGCCGGCGGCCCAGGATGCGGTGCTCGCGTCCGGGGTGTTGGGCCCGGTCGACGTCGTCAAGGTTCCCCATCATGGGTCGGCGAAGCAGTCGCCGGGATGGGTCGCCGCCACACATCCGCAGATCGCGCTCGTTGGGGTAGGGCTCGGCAACGACTACGGGCACCCGTCGCCGGTCACGGTCATGGCCTACCGGGCGGCGGGGGCGATTCTCGGGCGCACCGATCTCGACGGCGATCTCGCGGTGATCCTCGACGGGAATGGAGTCCTCGGCCTTGTCCGTCGAGGCGCCTGACACCCGGGGGGTGCTTCTGGTCGCGCCACCGTGGTGGCGCGAAGCCATGTCGACACGGTCGAGGGCCGCTTGGTTTGTGGCGCCGAGCGCCTAGTCTGACGCTCCTAAGTCGCAACCTGGCGGCGTCCGCGAGAGATGTGAACCCCATGGCCACTGCCGTTGTCGTAAGTGATGCTGATCGGACGACGATTCACGCGTCGTTCTTCGCGCTGACCTGTGGCGCGCTGGGCATGTTGGGCGTTGGGGTGGGCACATTCATCTCCCCCGGTTCTGGAAGTTGGCTGGGCTGGGCCCTGCACGTGGCGGGCTGGATTCTGGTGTCGGTGGCGATCGTCGCTCACATCGAGCACCTGTCCAATCGGCTGGGGAGGGTTGCGGTGGTCTGCGGAATCCTCGCCGCCGTGGCACAGGGTCTGGCGGATCTGCCCTTCGCGATTAACTCGGACTGGGTCAGCGATTCAGGATGGTTGGCCTATTACAACGCTATGTGGGCCGTCGCCTGGCTCCTTGCCGCGGCGAGTATCGCGTTGGCAGCGGTCCGCAAGGAGAAGCGGATGGAGGCGCACCTCGCCTCGGGTCGGCCCGGGATGTACGCGGCCGAGGACTTCGCCACCACTGTGCATGCCTCATTCCTGAGCCTGGTGACGGGCGCGATCGGATTCCTC
The DNA here is from genome assembly GCA_009697815.1 of Actinomycetota bacterium. Lineage (GTDB taxonomy): Bacteria > Actinomycetota > Actinomycetes > S36-B12 > CAIYMF01 > Longivirga. The sequence goes on along the minus strand of WLRQ01000112.1, from coordinate 266 downwards.
CTTGCCGGTATCGCCTCGCTGATCCTGGCGACGGGTGTTGGCCCAGCGAGCCGCCTGGCCTGGATCCTGGTGACGATCGGTTCTGGGCTGCTCGCGGTGGCCATTGCCTCGCACATCCAGCACCTGTCGCACTCGATGGGGCGGCCCGCAGTCGTCGTGGGCATCGTCGCGCTGATCCTGGGCGCCTTGAACTTCCTCCCCGCCGTCTTTGACCCCACCGGTGCCGGTGCTTTTGCCGCGCAGCTCAGCTGGCTCTTGTGGGCCGT
>WLRQ01000111.1 GCA_009697815.1 Actinomycetota bacterium | reverse complement strand
CAGCACCTGTCGCACTCGATGGGGCGGCCCGCAGTCGTCGTGGGCATCGTCGCGCTGATCCTGGGCGCCTTGAACTTCCTCCCCGCCGTCTTTGACCCCACCGGTGCCGGTGCTTTTGCCGCGCAGCTCAGCTGGCTCTTGTGGGCCGTGGCCTCGACCGCCGGCGGGATCAGCATCGGACTGGTCGCGATCCGCCGGCGCGGCCAGGCCGGTTCCTGACCGACCCGAATGGCGGCGGGCCTTCCCTGGCCTATCGAACCGGCGGTAGCCTCGGCGAGCCGCGTCCAGCGGAGTAGTGACCTCGAGCACGGCCGGCCAGGGAGTTGCCATGGATCTCGGACTTATGGGCAAGAAGGCCGTGATCACCGGGGCGAGCCGAGGGATCGGTCGCGCGATCGCCGAGACCCTCGGGGGCGAGGGCGCCTCGGTAGCGATCTGCGCCCGGCACGAGGACGGGCTGCTCAGCGCGGCAACTGACATGCGGGCGCGGGGCATCACCGTGCACGCGCAGGTACTCGATGTCTCGGATGAGAGCGCGGTCGCTGCCTTTGTTGACTGGGCGGCGGGAGTGCTTGGCGGCCTCGACATCGTGGTGTCGAACGTCTCGGCCGGCGCGAGCGTCGATCCCCAGTTTTGGTCGGTCAGTTTCGCGGCAGATCTCATGGCGTTTGTCCGTCTGGTCGAGGCGGCGACTCCTCACCTGGAGAAGTCCGACTGCGCGTCGATCCTGGCCATTGCCTCAACCTCGGGCTTCGATGCGCTGCCTCCGGCACGCGCCAACTCATACGCCGCGTTCAAGGCCGCAGTGATCCAGCATGCGTCGAGCCTGGGTCATTCGTTGCCGGCCAAGGGGATCCGCGTCAACACCATTTCCCCGGGCCCCATCTTCTTCGAGGGTGGCCCCTGGGACCTTCGGATGCAGTCCGATCCCGAGTCGACCATCGCCATCCGCGATCGAATCCCGATGGGGCGCTTCGGTAGCCCCACCGACGTCGCCAATCTCGCGGCTTTCCTCTCGAGTCCAGCGGCCGCATTCCTCACCGCCACCAACATGGTGGTCGACGGCGGCTTCACTAGCCGTATCCACTTCTAGTCCGGGGGAGTAGGGCCATGGCCACGCGCTTCGATCACACCACCATCGTCACCGACGACCCCGAGCGGCTCGCACTGTTCTACATCGACATCTTCGACTGTGTGCGCAGCGGCCCACCGCGTGATCTCTCGGGCGATGCGCTCGAGAAGGGTATGGGCCTGCCCGGGGCGCATGTCCAAGGAGTTCACCTGCGGCTTCCGGGCCACGGCGAGCAGGGGCCGGTGCTCGAGATCTTCAAGCTGCCCGAGATCACCGATGGGTCGTCGGCCATCACGGCGCGCGGTCTGATGCACCTTGCCTTCTCGGTCGACGATATTCGCGCCACCCTCGAGCGCCTCCTCGCGGCCGGGGGATCCATGCTCGGCGAGATCGCCGAGGTCACGGTCCCAGGCGTGGGCACCGCCGAGTTCCTCTACACGCGTGATCCGGTGGGAACCATCGTGGAGTTGCAGGGCTGGAAATGAGTTCAGTGCCCGCACCGGTCGCATGAGTCGACGCGTCGCGATGCGCAGGCGGGGCGCTGAGTGGGTGTCGTCGATGCGTGACATGCTCGGCGTGCGATGACTCCACCACCTGCCAAGCGCCCAGCATCAAGGACTTCGGGGTCCAAGACTTCGGGGCCCAAGCCCAAGCCCGTGGCCACGACCACACCCGAGGCCCAGGTCGCCCATGAGCGTGCCGTGCTGGCCTTCGGCGCTGAGGACTTCCTCGCCGAGCGGGTTGTGGCCGCGGTGATCGCGGCGGCTCGGGCCATCGATCCCGGCGTTGAGCGCCGCGATGTCGATCTCTCGTCCGAGACGGCGCTGGGCGCCCTCGTCGAGGCCTGCTCTCCCAACCTTTTCGGCGATGCGGCCGTGGTGGTGGCGCGGTCGGCAGAGTCAGCCGACGAGCAGATGGTCGCGACGCTGATCGAGTCGGCAGCGGCGGGTGATATCCGCCTGGTGGTGGTGCATCCGGGTGGGGTCAAGGGCCGCAAAGTCGCCGACACACTCGAGGCCAACGGCTTCGTCCGCGCACCGTGTGAGAAGGCCAAGGGCCGGGCCGTCGATGAGTTCATCGCCCGCGAGCTCCGCGCCGCCCGACGCGGAGCCACAGCGGAGGCGATCGAGGCCCTGCGTATTGCGATTGGCGATGATCTCCGCGCCCTCGCGGCCGCGTGCGCCCAGCTCGTCAGCGATGTCGAGTCCGACCCGCTGACCGCGGACAGTGTCGCGATCTATTACGACGGTGTGGCTGATGTCCCTGGCTACCTCGTCGCTGACGCGGTGCTGGGCGGTCGCGCCGTTGAGGTGCTTCGTCGCACGCGCTGGGCCTTGGCCAACGATCCCGGTGCAGGGCCGGCACTCTCGGCCGCAGTCGCGGCGGGTCTGCGTGGCCTAGCCCGGGTCGCATCTCTGCCCCGAGGAATGTCCGAGGCTGACGTGGCCCGCGAGGCTGGCGTTCCCCCGTTCAAGGTGCGAGCCCTGCGCGAGCAGGCTGGCCGCTGGCACCCCGCGGCACTGGCCGCGGCGCTGGTCACCCTGGCCAAGGCCGACGCGGCGGTGAAGGGCCGCGATGTCGCGGGCCGGGCGATGAGCGCTGACGGGCTCGACCGCGATCAGGGCAGTTATGTGCTCGAGCGCGCCTTGCTGCACGTGGTCAGCACCCGCAGCGGCGCCTGACGCCACTGCCCTGCACCGCGCACGTCGATAGCCATGAACGTCGATAGCCATGAACGTCCAAGGGCGCCGCTCCGGTGAGGAGTGGCGCCCTTGGACGATATGCGGGGTGGTGTCAGGCTCAGGCGCTCGTGGCGATCTCATTGGCGCGCGAGCTGATCGCGGACTTGCGGTTCGCGGCCTGGTTCTTGTGGATGACACCCTTGCTGGCGGCCTTGTCGAGGGCTCGCGTCGCGGCCTTTGCCAGATCCGCAGCCGCGGTGGCGTCGCCGGAGTCGGCGGCCTCGCGGAACTTGCGGATCGAGGTCTTCAGAGCCGACCTCACCGACTTGTTGCGCACACGTGCGGCCTCGTTGGTGCCGTTACGCTTGATCTGCGACTTGATATTCGCCACGAGAGTGCCTTTACCTTTGTGTCGTCTGTCACTGGATCTGGAGTCTGACTGGATCTGGGGTCGGGCGCGCCGCCTTGAGCGCTCCGCGCGACATGTCAGGGTATCCGTCGAGACCGGTCGGGGCCAAATCCGGCCCTCAGGAGGCCCGCGAGGCCACCGCGTGAACGCCGGACACCGTGCCTCCTGCCGGGATCAGTCAGAGGAACGTGCGCGCCGTGGGACGATGGTGGGGCCCTTCGCACACGAGGGGTGCGATCAACCCCTCCGCCTCCACCACCTTGAGGACGTCCAGACCGCCGTGGCCAATGCGAACGCCCCCAAGCCGGGCTCGACCGATCCGTCGATCATCCGGAACTTCTGCATCATCGCCCACATCGACCACGGGAAGTCCACCCTGGCCGATCGCATGCTGCAGATCACCGGAGTCGTCGACGGTCGCGCTATGCGCGCGCAGTATCTCGACCGCATGGATATCGAGCGCGAGCGTGGCATCACGATCAAGAGCCAGGCGGTGCGCCTGCCCTACACCGCTGGTGACGGCGTCACCTACGTCCTCAACCTCATCGACACCCCCGGCCACGTCGACTTCACCTACGAGGTCT
>WLRQ01000110.1 GCA_009697815.1 Actinomycetota bacterium | reverse complement strand
CCTTTGGCTCGGTGACTCGGTGCGGACCGCGTCGAAGAAGCAACGCATCGCCCTCGACGTCCGCGACAAGCACTGCGCGTTCCCCGAATGCCGGGTCGACCCGAGCCGGTGCCAAGCCCACCATGTGATCCATTGGCAACACGGCGGCGCCACCGATCTCGACAACCTCGTCCTGCTCTGCCACCAACACCACCAGAGCATGCACGAAGGCGACTGGACCGTGAGCCCCACACCCACCCAGGACGGCGAACACATCCACCCCGGCCACCCGCAGTACTGGCAATTCACCCCACCGAGCGCGAGTCCCCAACTCCGGCGCGACGTCGGGGGCAGTTGAACGAGGAGCAGGAGAAGCCATGCGTGCGCCGTGTCACGGATGGCCCGCCGTACCGGAAGCACCGGCGCGCCGGGCCATCCTGATCGGTCAGGCGTCGACTTGTCCGCGTCGCCGGAGGGCGAGCCACCCGAGCGTGGCCGTTCCGAGGGTCAGGAACGAGGCGTGGATGGTGCTGTTGTAGTCCTCGACCGCAAAGATGCCCGGCTTGCCCAGACGCAGGAACGCCCCCATCTGCCGGTCCTTGCGGATCGCGACCAAGGCGAAGCTTGCCGACGCCAGGATCATGGCGACTGCCCAGCAGTTGGCCACAAAGTTGATCCAGCCCTGGTCAGCGGTTCGGTTGGCGTCGAATGAGAAAGGTACATCGGAGACGGCCATGGCCACTGCGGCGATGATCGCGCACACCACGGCAGCCCGGCCGAGGCGTCGGGACAGGTGCTCGACGCGGGCGATGACCGCGATCGCGACCAAGATCCAGCCCACGCCACACCGCCCCCACCCGAACTCGCTGCCCTTCCCCGGGGAGATCACACTGCCGACGCCCACCGCCAGTATGCCCAGGGCGCCACACGTCAACGAGAAGAACGACGCATGGATCCTTGACCGATCCAGATCGTTCATGATCACGGCTGTTGCCGTGGGTATTCCCTTGACTTGGGCAGCTCTGTCACTGCGGTTGCTCACGATGTGGACGACTTGCTCTCGCACATTTCTGACGGACGAATGCAGACGCTCCTCAGCGGTGCAGAACGACCGGCCCTTCGGTGATCTGTGGTGCGCCGTGAATGTTCGAGGTCTGGTACTCCGCGTCGAATCTCATGGCTTCCGCGTCGGACGCGCGCGTCTGCTTCGGTGTCGAAGACGCTCCGCGTGATCAGTACCCCGCCACCGGCATCGACGATGGCGTAGGAGACGAAGCCCGCATGCGCTCTCAGCATGGGGACGAACCGCTCCGTAGTGTTCGCAATGATGGCAGCGGTGTTCTCAGTGTTCTCGGTGTTCTCATAGCGCCGGACCGTGGCATACATGCAGTTCTCCTCATGACACCCGGTGTCTGGCCCCGCCATCGTCGTCGGTTCATGGGGTGCGACACCATGGAGTGACCGGGACACCCTCTCGGCATGACGTGCTACCTGAGGACCCCATGGCAACGCGCATCATCTTGGCCCGTCACGGCGAGAGCACCGTCAACGTGATCATGCTCGCCACCGACGATCACGAGAACAACCCGCTCACCGACCTCGGCAGTTCGCAAGCGGCAGATCTAGCCGCGCGCGTGCACGGTGAGCCGATCAGCAAGATCTACACCAGCCCCACCCAGCGAGCTCGCGAGACCGGGTCGATCGTGGCCGCCGAGCTTGGGTTACCCATCGCCATCGAGTGGGGTCTCGAGGAAGTTCGTGTCGGGCGGCACGCGGGTGAGGTGGGCGAGCCCTGGATGCTGCGCGTCAAGAGTGACTTCCGCAGGTGGTTTGCCGATGAAGATCTCAGTCATGGCTATGACGGAGGCGAGACTGGCTACGAAGCAGCACGGCGAACGGCTGCGGCACTGCACCTCATCGCGGAGCGACATGAGGGCGAGACTGTGCTCGTTGTTTCGCACGGTGGTGCGATCGCCTTGACGGTGTCCACCCTCTGCGCCAACGTCAGACTCCGCGATTTGGATACCCGCCATGTCGCCAATTGCGCCACTGTCGAGGTCACTTTCGATTCGGGCACGTGGACGTGCCTGGCGTGGATGGGCACCGCGCCAGAGGACTTCTCCGACGACGATGCCACCACCGACGTTCTCCACAGAGATTTCGACGATGACGGCGACGGCTCGGTCAGCCAGGGGCTGGACGCGGGCTTGCGGACCTGATCAGTGCGACCTACTTATGTGACAGACGCGGCCAGTGCGGCCTCAGCCGTTGAATGCGCCCGCCGTCACACCGCCGTCGATGACGTGCTCGGCACCCGTGGTGTAGCTCGACTCGTCTGAGAGCAGGTACGCGACCAAAGCCGCGACCTCCTCAGGGTGGCCGAACCTCTTGAGCGGGATCGCCGCTGACGCTGCACCTCCGTCGTCCATGCCTGAGGTCATGGGGGTATCGAAGGCTCCGGGGTGTACGGAGTTGACTCTGATTCCCTCGCGGGACAGTTCGAGAGCAGCCGCCTTGGTCATACCCCGTACAGCCCACTTGCTCGCCACGTACGCCATGAGTTGCTCGTATCCCTGCATTCCCGCGGTTGAGGAGACGTTCACGATCGACCCACGTCCGGCCCTGCGCATTGACGGCAGCACGGCCTTCATCCCCAGGAATGGGCCCGTCTGGTTCACGTCGATGACCCGCCGGTACTCGGCCTCGGTGCAGGTGTCGAGACCGAAGAAGCTCAGGATGCCGGCATTGTTCGACAGTGCCGTCACAGGACCGAACGAGGTCTCGGCGAGCGTGACGGCGGCGGCCCACTGCTCGGACTTGGCGACGTCGAGATGGCAATACAACACACCTGCTCCCAGCGAGGCGGCAAGGGCGGTGCCTGCGTCATCGAGGACATCAGCGATCACCACGCGAGCGCCTTCATGGTGAAGCCGCCTCACCTGGGCAGCGCCGAGGCCTCGCGAGCCGCCGGTGATGATCGCGATAGTTGCGTCGTGTCTGGTCATGGTGCCCCCGTTGTGGGACGGCCCAGATCCTGCCGACGCTATGTCGCCCGGCTGGTTCCGTCTGTGTAGATCGCCTGGACTCCCGCCGAGAGCGGACTTCCATCGTGACCTATGTGAGGGGGCAACTCACTGATCTTCTGCACATTCGTGACCGGGCAGGCCGCGACTGCCTAGACACTCATCGACGGGCTTCTCCGGCAGGCCTGTCGCCCCGAGGGCGGCGGGGCCGCGGGTCAGCGGGCCGCGTGCTCCCGGATCCGACGAAGGGTGCTGGCGCTCGGCTCTGCGGCACGCAGGTGAGTCTTCATGAAGACCTCCGTGAGTTCGTTGTCGGTGGCCCCCGCCTTCCCTGCGAACAGGTCGGCCATCTCGTCGCAAGGGAGGCAGACGACGGCGTGGGCGCCTTCGTCCCACTGCGCCTGGGATCCTTGGGGCAATTCGCCCAGACACACCGCGCACGTGCTGGCGCCGGTCAGGCGGATCCGCTGCAGGTCCCGATCAACGTGACCGTAGTGACGGGTGTGGATGCCACCCTCACGGAAAGCCCACACGCTGATCAGCAGGCCGGTGATGATGATGACGGCGACACCCGCGATGGGCCCCCACGCGTAGTTCCCGGGACCCCAGTACACACTGCGCGGCCAGAGCAAGTTGGTGATCAGACCGAGCAGGGCGATGGCAGTGACCACAATGACCGGCAGGCCCCAGCCGCCCAACGACCAGGGGCCCGAGTGCCACGTGCCGCGCACTCGCGAGAACCCTGCCCCGATGATCGGGACGAGGTAGACGAGCAACAGTGCCGCGCCCGCGACGCCCCAGAGGACGTACTCGGCGGCAGTACTGGTGAGGAACGGCAGTACCGCGGCCACCACGCCGACGGCGATGATTGCGCGGTGG
>WLRQ01000011.1 GCA_009697815.1 Actinomycetota bacterium | reverse complement strand
GCGCTGGCTTGGCCACTCCACGAGTTGATGTTGCCGGCTCCTTCCGCTGGCGCGGCCGCGGTGATCCTCGCGGCGCCCGCGCGAGCGGCGCGTGCGATCGGCCGATCCCTCGTCATCACCGGTCTCGGCCATGGGACGGGCGACTACACCTGGTCGGGCGAGTGGCTCCGCGACCCGGCGGCGGCGACCGGACGTGCGGCACGAGAGGCCTATCGCAGTGCGGGCGTCCGCGACCCCGAGCGGGAGATCGACGTGGTCGAGATGAGTTCGCCAACTCCGGCTCTTCACGCACCTGTGCTTGCCGCACTCGGACTCGGGTCCCTCGCGCGAGAGCGGGTCAACCCGAGCGGGGGCATGGCATCGAACTATCCCGGCGTGGTCAACGGGGTGCTCCGGCTCCTCGAGGCTGCCGACTGGCTCGAGGCTCATGGCGGTCGCGCGGCCGTGCACTCCTCGGACACGCTGAGCGGCCTCGTGGCCGACGATGTCACCGTTCTCGTGGTGGAGGCAGCCTGATGGCCCGACGCGCAGCGATCTCCGGCGTGGCCACGACCGAGGCGACCTCACCGAGCAAGCAGACGAGCTCAAGCCTGGAACTGTGCCAGCAGGCGGCGTGGGCCGCCCTCGAACATGCCCGGCTCCGCCCAGAGGATCTCGACGCGATCGTGGTCGGCAATATCGACGGCTTCGAGGGCACCGCCCTCAGCGGTAAGCATGTGACCCGACTTCTCGGTCTGGGCCGCCACCTGCCGTTGATCATTCTCAACACGGGCGGCACCACCGGAGGCAATCTCATGCAGGTCGCGGCCCGCATGGTGCGCAGCGGAACCCACGAGGCCGTGATGGTGCTGGGTCAGCCCACGTTCTTCGGCGCGCGCGACCTCCAGAGTGCCATCAACACGAACTCACCGATGATCGTCGAGCAGCCGCTGGGCATGGGCGCATTCCACATGGGGGCCTTCGCCGCGAGCGCTTACCAGGCACGTCACGGCATAAGCGCGCGCGACCTGGCCGAGGTGATCGTCGCGGATCACGACAAGGCATCGCGCAATCCGAAGGCGCACTTGAGGTACACGGTCGACGTCGACTATGTCGTCAACGGCACGCCCCTCTCGACCCCGCTCACCCAGCCGATGGTGTGCCCGGTGTCGACGTCCGCCAACGCGATGGTGCTCGTCTCGGAAGCGCGAGCCCGCGCACTCGATCACCCCACCGCGCTCGTCACGGCGATGGGTACCACGAGTGATCCCTACCTCGGGGGTGGCAAGGGTGACTTCGCGGCCTTGGAGAACCTCGCGGCCCTGGCGAGGCGCGTCTATCGGCTCGCCGACATCCGGGAGCCGCGGCAGGAGTTCGATGTCGTTGAGGTCTTCGCCCCCTACGCGCATATGCAGCCCATGCAGCTCGAGGCGTTGGGGTTCTGCGAACCCGGCACGGGTATCGAGCTGATCCGGTCGGGTGCGACCGCTATCGACGGCGACATGCCGACGAACCTCTCGGGCGGGCCCAAGTGCACGAACGCCGGTGTTGCCGGTGAACTCGCGCCCTATCTCTACGTCGCCATGCAGTTGATGGACTCGGCGCCACCGGAGATCCAGGTCGCCGGACACCCGCGCATGGGTCTGGCCCATGGAACGGGCGGATCCTTCTTCCAGTTCGAGAATCTCGCGGTCCTGACCCGCCTTGACCCAGCCCCGGAGGCCTGACATGACCACCCCGACCACCCCCGCGACCGCACCTGTCACCCAGGCCGTGCGGTGGGACCTCGGCTACGACATCCACCTCGGGGCGACCTGGAGCCGGTTCATGCAAGGACTTCGTGAGGCGAAGATCCTCGCGAACCGATGCCCCGACTGCCGTCGCGTGTTCGTCCCGCCGCAGGCCTACTGCGAGTCCTGCTATGTACCGACCGACGAGTGGCTCGAGCTACCCGGTGAGGGAAGTCTTGAGGTCTTCACTGTCGTGTGGCACGGCTTCACCGGGGGGCCCACCCCGCCCTATGTCGTGGGCGCAATTCGTCTCGACGGTGCCGACACCCTGCTCATGCACGTCGTGACGGGGCTGGACTTCAGTGACCCGGCCACTGTGCGCGATCAACTTCCGCAGGGCAGTCGCGTGCGTGCCGTCTGGTCGGCAGAGCGGGCCGGTCACATCCTTGACATCAGCCACTTCGAGCCCGCCGGCTGAGCCGTGCTACATCGAGATGCCGCCGTCGACGGGCAGCACGACGCCGGTGATGTAGCCGGCCTCCTCTGATGCGAGGAACGCCACTGCGGCAGCCATTTCGGCGGGTTCGGCAAAACGCCGCATCGGCACGGTGGCGGTCATGGCGGCGAGCAGTTCGGGCCCCACAGCCGTCACCATCGCGGTGGCCGCGTTCGGTGAGATCGCGTTGACGGTGATGCCGAAGCCTGCCGTCTCCTTGGCCACGGTCTTGGTGAAGGCGATGAGCCCACCCTTGGCAGCCGCGTAGTTGGCCTGGCCGATGTTGCCGTGCATCCCGGTGTAGGAGGTGACATTGATGATTCGCCCCCATCCGGCGGATCTCATGTGCGGGATGGCCGCTCGCGTCATCGCGAAGGTGCCGCCGAGGTGAACGTCGAGAACCTCGCGCCATTGCTCGTCAGTCATCTTCCACACGACGGTGTCGCGCGTGATCCCGGCGTTGTTGACGACCACGTCGAGTGACCCCGCCCAGGCCACGACATCGTCGACGGCGTGAGCCACTGCCGCCGAATCGGACACGTCGACTGCGAACGCGTGAACTGACTCATGGCCGGGCCATGTTGCGGCCAGACGGTCCGCGTCGCGGTCGAGCACCGCGACCTTGGCACCTGAGGCGAGGAAGAGTCGGGCGATCCCCTCACCAATACCTTGTGCCGCGCCGGTGACGAGCACGGTGCGCCCGGCGAAGTCGAACGTGATGGGCATGTCAGCCCCAACGTTCGATGATCGTCGCGTTGGCCATGCCGCCGCCCTCGCACATGGTCTGTAGGCCGTAGCGGCCGCCGGAAGATTCCAGGTTCGTGAGCATCGTCGTGAGCAGTCGTGCGCCCGAGGCGCCGAGCGCGTGTCCCAGCGCGATAGCCCCGCCCGACGGGTTGAGTCGCGTCAGATCGGCTCCGAGCTCCTTGGCCCAGGCCAGCGGCACGGGTGCGAATGCCTCGTTGACCTCGTAAGTGTCCATGTCCGAGAGCGAGAGGCCAGCGCGATCGAGGACCTTGCGCGTAGCCGGGATCACTCCGGTGAGCATCAGCAGCGGGTCGCTGCCGGTGACGGCGAAGGAGTGGAACGCCGCGCGCGGACGAAGCCCGAGTGCCAGGGCGCGCTCCTCACTCATGATCAGGACCGCTGCGGCCCCATCGGTGAGGGGGGAGGAGTTGCCGGGTGTGATGCTCCAGTTGATCTCCGGGAACCGTGCCGCGAGCCCCTCGTCCGCGAACGACGGGCGCAGGCCGGCCAGCCCCTCCGCAGTCGTGGTCGCGCGGACGGTCTCATCGACGAGGTGGATGCTTCCGTCCGGAAGGGTGATCGGCACCATCTCGCCGGCGAAGTGACCCGACGCTGCGCCCGTCGACGCGAGTTCGTGCGACCGTGCTGAGTACTCATCGAGTTGCGCGCGCGAGAACCCCCAGCGAGCGGCGATCACCTCGGCAGAGACACCCTGATTGATCAGCCCGTCGGGGTAGCGAGCGGCCAACGGTGCCGTCGGCTCGCCACCGAGCGAACTGGCGCCCATCGGGACGCGACTCATCGATTCCACGCCGCAGGCGATGACGATGTCGTAGGCCCCGGCGATGACGCCCTGGGCGGCGAAGTGGGCGGCCTGCTGGCTCGAGCCGCACTGGCGGTCGACGCTCGTCGCGGGCACCGACTCCGGGAACCCGGCCGTCAGCACCGCGTTACGCGCGATGTTGAGGGCCTGGTCCCCGGCCTGTGACACACACCCGGCGATCACGTCGTCGACCAGAGCGGGGTCGACGCCGGTGCGCGCGAGCAGTGCGTTCAGGGTCTGGGCGAGGACGTTAACCGGGTGGATGCTCGAGAGCGCACCCCCGGGCTTTCCACGCCCGGAGGCGGTACGGACGGCATCGACGATCACGGCGCGGGTCACGGGGTACCTCAGTCAGGGCTATGGGGATGGGCGCTACCACCTTATGGACACGACCTTCGCGCGTGGTGTCGGGTCCTGTGACATCGCGATCGCGCCTCACGCCTGCCAGAGGTTGGGCGAGGGACGTGTCATCACAAGCGTGGGGATGACTACCCTCGAGGAGAGTGCGAGAAGTGAGACGACCATCAGTGCAACATCCTCGACGTCGAGCATGGTGTCGGCCGGGACGGTGTCGGTGATCCCCGTGGTCATGTCGGTCGCGACATATCCAGGGCAGACCGCGGTGGCGAGCACGCCGCGGGTGGACTCCTCGGTGTTGAGGGTCTCGCACAGGGAGATCAGTGCGGCTTTCGTCGCGCCGTAGGCCGAGTTGAGGGGCTGGCCCACCAGGCCGGTGAGCGAGGCGAGTGCGATGACCTTCGCTCCGTGGGGGCTCTCGGTCCCCGCGACCCGAAGTGCGGGGAGGAGGGACTGCACTAGGGCGTACGGCGCTCGCACGTTGATCGTCAGCATCTTCTCCAGCCGCCGCAAGGGGAAGGACTCAAGCGGGCCGATGGCCCCCATTCCCGCGCTGATGATGAGGGCGTCGAGCTGGGGGACGCGGGTGAGGGCCCACGCTGCGACGCGGTCGACATCGTCGGGGTCGCCCATGTCAGCGGCCAGGTAGTGAGCTCTCGCCCCCGGGCCCATCGGGAGATCCTGGGCGAATTGCGCCAGTGTCGGCTCGGTGCGCGAGACCAGGAGCAGATCCCACCCGGCCAGGGCCAGGTGCCGGGCGATGGCGGCCCCAATGCCCCGCGAGGCGCCGGTGATCAAGCAGGTGCGCCGCGCGGTCATTGGGGGCCCATCCGAAGAGCTCCGTCGAGGCGGATCGTCTCGCCGTTGAGCATGGGGTTGGCGATCACACTCATGACAAGGTCCGCGAACTCACTCGGTTCCCCGAGCCGTGCGGGGTGGGGCACTTGTGAGGCGATCGAGGCTCGGGCCTGCTCAGAGAGCCCGTCGAGGATCGGGGTACGGAAGATCCCGGGCGCGATTGTCATGACGCGGATGAGATGGCGGGCAAGATCGCGCGCGAGGGGGATGGTGAGCCCGACGATGCCCGCCTTCGAGGCGGCGTAGGAGGTCTGACCCACCTGGCCGTCGAAGGCGGCCACCGAGGCCGTGTTGACGATCACGCCGCGCTCGCCGTCGACCGCCTCGGTCTCGGCCATGGCCGCGGCGGCGAGCCGGGCGACATTGAAGGTGCCGATCAGGTTCACCCGCACCACCCGCTCGAACGACTCGAGGGCGAGCGGCCCCGACTTCCCGAGGGTGCGGGCCGGGTCGCCGATACCCGCGCAGTTCACCAGCACCCGCACGGGGCCATGGGCGCGTGCCGAGACGAGTGCTGCCTCGATTCCGACCGGGTCAGTGACGTCGGCCGCGATGAACGTGCCGCCGATCTCCGAAGCCCGAGCGGCGCCGTCGGAGGCGGGGAGGTCGAGCATGACGACGCGCGCGCCCGCGTCCGTCAGCCGACGGGCCGTGGCGAGCCCGAGGCCCGACGCGGCCCCGGTGACGACGGCGACCGAATCCCTGACCTGCACAGCAGCAACTCCTCATTCGTCTCGGACCCGACCGCAGCCTCGGGGGTCGGTATGGGAGGACATTGTCCGCGTTCGGGACACGCTCGTCGGGTGAGGGGAACCATCGCATGCGCGTGCCGTCGGCCTTGCCCCACACCCTGATGTGTCCCGGGCCGAGTGTGATCGTGAGGTTGTGGATGCCAGCGAGCGTATGACTATCGGAAACGTCGATTGACGTTCAGGGTGGGAATGGGTAGTGGGGGCCGCTGCACGCCGCGCTGGCTTGGAAGTCACCGTTCCGGGAGTCGCGAGTGGTTCTCCCGCAACGAGATCCAGAGGCGAAGGTCGATCGCCTAGGTTCACTCATGCGTTGAGTCTCCACACATCCTGGTCGTGCCCGTCTCATCCCAGGCTCTCCTTTGTAACGGTTCGGACAGACTTTGCCAATGAGGTCCGTCGACCCTTGTATTCAAACGGCCGGTTGGGAGATGGTGTGCTCTGCACTCACCACCGGCCCGCACCCCTGGCGGTCCGGCGACTACGGGGATCCGTCCCCTCTCTTAAGGAGTTACTAGTGCGTAGATCCATCCTCCTGGCAGCGCCGCTCGCGGCCGCCGCCCTGCTCGTGGCTGGCTGCAGCTCGAGCTCGACCCCCGCCGAGACCTCCGCCCCGGCCGAGTCCTCCGCCCCGGCCGAGTCCTCCGCCCCGGCCGAGTCCACTGCGGCGCTCAAGGACCCGGGCAAGTTGACCATCGGGCTCATCCCCAGCACCGCGACGTCCGAGAACCTCGGCGTCTGGACCGCTCAGTTCAAGGCTGCGGCCGAGGTCTTCGGCTACACCATCGACCTGTGCGATGGCGCTGGCGACCCCACCAAGATGGAAGCCTGCATGTCGGGCTTCGTCACCAAGAAGGTCGACGCCATCGTCACCATGGCACTCGGCGGCGAGGAAATCCCCAACGGCATGAAGCAGGCCGCTGCGGCGAACATCCCCGTGATGGCTGAGGGCACCTCGGTGACCCCCGGCAACGAGGCCCTCTACACCGGCGGTATCTACGCCGACAACATCGTCAAGTCCGGTGCGGCCACTGCTGACTTCATCCTCGGCAACGCTGACCTCAAGGACCGCCCCATCGTCGGTGTCGAGATCACCCAGAACTACGGCGGCCAGGGCTACGTCAACGGTCTCCGTGACGAGCTCATCGCCAAGGGCACCAAGTACGCGGACCTGCGCGACACCAACCTCGCCGACCTCATCAACTCGATGACCAAGGTCTCCGAGGCAATCTTCACCGCGCACCCCGGCAAGATCGTCATGATCGACTTCAGCGACTTCGGCTACGCCCTCTGGGGCCCCACCGTCAAGCGCCTCAACCGTGAGTCGGAGATCACCACGATCACCCGCTTCGACAACCCCTCGAGCGTCAAGGCCATGAAGGAAGGCGCGCCGCTCATCACCGCCGTCACGAAGCAGTGGCAGCACTGGTTCGACCTGCTCACCGCACTCGCGGCGTACCACGTCGATGGCACCCCGTTCCCCCCGAACTCTGAGACGGTGAACGAGCCCGGCGCAACGGTTGCGGCCATCGCGGACTTCCCCGCCGGCTCTGACCGTTTCTACCCGTTCGACCCCGCGCTCAAGGAGCAGATCAAGATCTGGGAGAAGACCTACAAGCTCCAGCCCAGCACTCTTTCGGCCCCGTAATAGCGCACTTCGCACGAGTACCACCTAGCTAGCGTTGGGGTGGGGACGCCTATGGCGTCCCCACCCCAACCGCCGCTAGTGACTCTCCGCTTCTCCGAACCGGGCCCGGGCAGAGAGCGAAACCACGCCCCTATGCCGCGACGTGGTAGGGAGGGCCGCGCGTGAGTTCACACCGTTGACAAGGCCCGTAACCTCTGGATACAAAGCCACTCGGAGCAATCAGCCCCGAGGGTCGACACGTTCAGATGATCTTCATTTCCCGGTATCCGACCCGATCGCAGATGCAAGGAGTTGACAATGTCCCACGCCAATCAGGCTGCGACGAGTGCGGAGCAGGTGAGCGCCGCAGGCGCTCCCATCGCACCGCTCGATGCCGCGGGGAAGCGGTCTCGGCCGTCCCTTAGAAAGATCATCATGTTCGGCAGCTTCCTGCTGATGCTCGTGATCTTCACCTTGGCCAAGCCCGATACCTTCTGGTCGGGTCAGAACCTGGCCAACGTCATCAATGCGCTGCCGATCCTGGCCATGCTCGCCATTGGTGTCACGGTGGTCCTGATCCTGGGTGAGTTCGACCTCTCGGTGCCCTACGTCGCCGCGCTGACCACCGTCACGGTGGCCGTTGCCTCCACCCAGACCGGTATGCCGTTCGTGCTGGTCCTTGTCATCGGGCTCGCGCTCGCGACCCTGATCGGTTCGGTCAATGGTGCGGCTGTCGGCTACGGCAAGGCCCCGGCCTTCGTCGTTACCCTCGCCGTCGGCTCGATGGCCGCAGGTATCGAACTCTTCGTCCAGTCGAAGATCGACCTCGGTCGCACCTCGGTGAACGTCACCTCACTGTCGGAGCCACTGCAGAACCTGAGCCTCAACCACTGGATCGCCTTCGGTGACTTCCAGCTCGAGATTGCGACCCTCCTGCTCGTCATCGTTGCCGTGGTCGTGGGCATCGTCATGACTCTCACTCCCTGGGGCCGTCACGTCACCGCCATCGGTGGCAACGAGATCGCTGCTCGCCTCGCCGGCGTGCCGGTCCGTCGCACCAAGGTGCTGGCATTCACCCTCACGGGCCTGCTCGCGGGCTTCGCCGGCATCCTGTTCGCGGGGCGCGCTGGCTACTTCAACAACGCCCTCCCGGCCTTCCTCCTCCCGGCCTACGCCGCAGCCTTCTTCGGCGCCGCTGGGGTTGGTAAGCGTGGCTTCTCGGTGCCGGCGACGATGTTCGGTGCTGTCTACCTCGCGGTGCTGTCCAACGGCCTCACGATCCTGAACGTGCCCACGTGGGTCGGAACTGGTGTTCAGGGCGTGGTCCTGTTCGCGGCCGTCCTCCTCGCGCGGTCCAAGGGTCGCGCATGAGCGGGCCCGCTGAGGGGTCCTACCTGCTCGAGGCCCTCGGCGTCAGCAAGCGCTACGGCGGCATCCAGGCAGTCAAGGATGGACAACTCCGCGTCGGCTATGGCGAGATGATCGGCCTGCTCGGACCTAACGGCTCGGGCAAGTCGACCCTGCTCAACGTGATCTCGGGAGTGGTGGCTCCCGACGAGGGCACTGTCACCCTCGGTGGCGCGTCACTTTCGCTGGGGCATTACCGCAAGACCCAGGCGCAGGGCGTTCTGCTGATCGCCCAGGAGCTCGCACTCGCACCGTTGGACTCCGTGTGGGAGAGCATCGTTCTGGGTGCGGAGCCTCAGCGCGGCCAGATCATCGACCGTCGCAAGGCGCGCCGTATCGCGTCCGATGCGATCGCCTCACTCGGCCATGAGATGGATCTCAATGCTCCGGTGTCATCGCTGTCGCCCGTCGATCGGCGCATGGTCACCATTGCTCGTGGGGCGGCACGCCAGCACGTTCGGCTGCTGATCCTCGACGAGCCGACGGCGGGTCTGCCGCCGGCGGAGGCCGCACTCGTCATCGCCGCCATGAAGAAGCTCGTCAACCCCGAGCGCTCCTTGATCCTGGTCTCCCACCACCTTGAGGACATCATCTCGGCGTGCAGCCGCGTGACCCTCATGCGCGACGGTCGCACGTACCGCGAGCTGGCCGGTGCCGAGGTCAACAAGAACGACATCGTCAACCTCCTGCTTGCCAGGGTCGACGGTGCCGCGATCGAGGATCAGGCCGCACGCACGCCCCATGCATTGGGCGAGCAAGTGGGCTCCATGTCGGACGTGACGGCGTCGTTCCTCGACGGTGTCTCGCTCGATATTCACCGCGGCGAGGTCGTGGGCATCGCTGGGCTTCTCGGCTCGGGTGTCAGCGAGGTCGTCGAGCTGCTCTCGGGCCAGAGCCAGCCGGTCAGCGGTGAGATCCGCGTCGGTGCGTCCAATGTCGTGCCCTCCAGCGCTCACAAGGCGCTTCGGTCCGGCGTTGGGTTCGTCTCGGGTGACCGCGCGAACCTCGTGATCAAGACGATGACGGTGTCCGAGCACGTGGCGCTTCCGGCGCTGCGACGACTGACCCGTGGGCGTCTGGTCTCGCGCAAGCTCGAGAAGAACTGGGTCACCGACTCACTCGCCGACCTCTCGGTCAAGGGTGAGCCCGGGGCACTGATGACCTCGCTCTCGGGCGGAAACCAGCAGCGGGCCTTGCTTGCGCGCTGGTCTCGCCTCAAGGTTGATCTCCTGGTCGTTGACAATCCGACCGTGGGTGTCGACCTCGCGGGTCGGGCCCAGTTGCTCGCCGTTCTCCGCACGCTGGCGGCAGACCGCGGAGTCGTCCTCGCTGCTGAGCCAGATGAGTTGGCGACCACCTGCGACCGCGTCATCTGCATGCGACGCGGCTCCATCGCCGCCGAGCTCAAGGGCGACGAGGTCACCGAGAACGCGATCCTGCAGGCGATCTCCTAGATCGCAGGCGTGCCCGCAGCACGTGTCCGCCGAATCTGGCGGAGTGAGCCCACATCGCATCGCGGTGTGGGCTCACTGCTGTTGCGGCCAGGGGTGATCGCGGTGTGTACGCATGACGTTCCCCTCCCGTTCACCGTCACCTCTCCTGGGGAAGTTCTACGCGCGAGAGCGTAGCCATGTGGGAACGCGTTGGGTGGACATCGACGGAATGCACAATGTGCGCGACCTGGGAGGCGTCCCCATCCCTGGCGGCGAGACGGCGCGGGGGGTGGTTCTGCGCGGAGAGACCCCGGTGAACCTCACCGCACTCGGTGCCGAGCAGATTCGCGCTCGGGGTGTTCGTCACGTCCTCGATCTCAGAGAGCCCGATGAGCGGGCGATCGACGGCGATGGCCACCTCGCGCCCGACTTCCAGCGGAGCAACCCGTTGCACGAGTGCGTTCCGCTCGCCAGGTCGACCATCGAGGACGACCCCATCGGCCGTGTGTGCGCCGCTGACGTCGTCGCGGATCGCTACTGCTCCTACCTGCAGAACGGCTCATTCCGACTTGCCGAGGCGCTCTCCCGATCTGCTTGGTCGACGTCGACCTTGTATGTCCACTGCGCGGTGGGTAAGGACCGCACCGGTGTGGTCAGTGCACTGTTGCTCAAGCTCGCCGGGGCCCACGACGACTCGGTGATCGATGATCACCTGCTCACCGCTGACCGGGTGCGACCGGTACTGATGCGCCTCGGCGCGCGCGCCGCCTACGCGCACCTGGCAGAACCGGACTGGGCCGCTCAGCAGCCCTCAGCTGACGCGATGGGCCTGTTCCTCGGCCATCTACGGGCCCAGGGCGGTGCTCGGGCGTGGATGCTTCACCACGCCGCAGACGGCGAGACGGTTGACCGACTCTCCGCGCGACTGCAAGGTGAACGAGTGGCGGCGAGAACGGCGAGCTGACCCCGGTGATCCACGAGGACGAGCTTGGCGGCTCCTCGTGACGGTGCGATGCAGGCACGGGTCATGATGGACGCGACCCAGTCCGCCGCGAGAGTCGCTGGTGGCTCATAGCGCCGGGGAGTCAGACCATGAATGCACGTCCGCAGTCGACGCTACTGCCTTCGTGGGGATCGGTGCTCGCGGTCGTGGCGCACCCTGACGATGAGTCGTTCGGGCTCGGCGCGATCATCGACTCATTCATCGCGACGGGCGCTCGGGTGTCGGTTCTGTGCCTCACGCATGGTGAGGCATCGAGCCTGCACGGGGTCGAGGGCGAGTTGCGTGATCTTCGCGAGGGTGAGTTGCGGGATGCCGCCCAGGTACTGGGCATCACCAATGTCCGGCTTGCCTCCTACCCGGACGGTGCGCTCGCGACGATTGCGCTCGAAGACCTCGTGGGCGATGTCGTCGCTGCCGCGATCGCTTGTGGCGCAGTGGGATTGATCGCCTTCGACATCTCCGGAGTCACCGGACACCCCGATCACATAAGGGCGACCGAGGCGGCTGTGGCGGCCGGCGCAACGAGTGGGCTCGGTGTGCTGGGCTGGACCCTCCCCGTCGAAGTCGCGGGGCGTCTTGCGGAGGAGTTCGGTGCCCCCTTCGTGGGCCACGACAACGGAGAGATCCACATCGCGGTCGAGGTTTCACGCACGCTCCAGATGCGGGCGGTTGCCTGCCATCCGAGCCAGGCTGTGCCCGGCAGTGTCTTGTGGCGTCGTCTCGAGCTGCTCGGCGACCTCGAGCATCTGCGGTGGATGTCGTCGCTGCGCGCGTGAGCACGCACGCCCCTGGCTTCGTGGGGTATACCCCGGGGGGTATACTGGACTGCGTGTCGGGACGAATTCAGGAGGATTGGGTATGTGTTCACGTGTGAACTGTCGCAAGTGCGGAAAGGCCTCATGGTCGGGCTGCGGCCAGCATGTCGACCAGGTGATGCGTGGTGTGCCTAAGGCCCAGCGGTGTGTGTGCCCGCCGGCTCCGTCACTGATCGATCGCCTCTTCGGTGGCCGCAAGTCGAAGGTCTGATCGGGCCGCGCGCTGGTCTGAGCCGTGTGTTCTCAGTGATGTGACCGCAGGATCATCCGCATCATCTTCAGGCTGAGCAAGGCAAAGCGATAGGCCTGGACAGGCAGGTTGGTGCGTAGTCTCATGGTGCGTGCCGTGGGCATCGGTGCCTCGTACGCCGAAGGATCCGTGAGACCCACGGCGGGGACGCGCGGCGCGGCCGAATCGGGTGCAGACGTCGTCATGGGGTCCTCACTGACGCTCGTAGGGATGGTCATTCGGGGATCATCGCCCAGCCGGGCTTGCCCTTGGCCTTGTAAATGAACATCACGTGCAGCAGGTGCTTCATCCAATGTCCCGCGAGTCCGATCTCGCCGGTCGTCGCGGTGACGTGCGTGCTCGAAGAGGGCGCACTCAGGTGTCGGCGTGGTCCATGCTCGACGGAGGATGTGGGTGGCCAGGGGCGGGGTCGAACCGCCGACCTTCCGATTTTCAGTCGGACGCTCGTACCAACTGAGCTACCTGGCCGTGCCGTCCTAGGACAGCCCGCCGATCCTAGCCCACCCTCGCTCTGCCCCCCAATCGCCTCGGTTCCATCTAGGTAGCGCGCTCGCCGCGACATGCCAGCGCGCATGTGTTGGAGTGTCGAACGAACCCCGCCCGCACACCAGGAGGCCACCGTGGCGATCGCCGCTCCCACACCGAGTGACAAGTTCACCTTCGGACTCTGGACGGTCGGATGGCAGGCCCGCGACCCGTTCGGCGATGCCACCCGCCCGGCGCTTGATCCTGTGGAATCCGTCCACCGCCTCGCCGAACTCGGCGCTTACGGCGTGACATTCCACGACGACGATCTGATCCCCTTCGGCGCCGACGACGACGACCGCGCGAAGCACATCGCACGGTTCCGCGGGGCACTTGCTGCCACGGGAATGCGGGTTCCGATGATGACGACGAACACCTTCACCCATCCTGTTTTCAAGGACGGCGCATTCACCAGCAACGACAGGGATATCCGACGTTTCGCTCTGCGCAAGGTGCTTCGCAACATCGACCTCGCAGCGGACCTGGGGGCTTCCACCTACGTCTTCTGGGGTGGTCGCGAGGGAGCCGACATCGACGCGGCCAAGAATGTTGGCGCCTCACTCGACCGCTACAAGGAAGCACTCGATCTTCTGTGCCAGTACGTCATCGACAACGGTTACGACATCCGCTTCGCCATCGAGCCCAAGCCCAATGAGCCGCGAGGGGATATGTTCTTGCCCACGATCGGGCATGCGCTCGCGTTCATCAACGAACTCGCGCACCCCGACATGGTGGGTCTCAATCCCGAGGTCGGCCACGAGCAGATGGCCGGATTGAACTTCGTCCACGGCATCGGCCAGGCGCTCTGGCACAACAAGCTCTTCCACATCGACCTCAACGGCCAGCACGGGCCGAAGTTCGACCAGGATCTCGTGTTCGGGCACGGCGACCTGCTCAGCGCGTTTTTCCTCGTCGACCTGCTCGAGTCATCGGGCTACGACGGCCCGCGCCACTTCGACTTCAAGCCCAGCCGCACCGAGGACATCGACGGCGTGTGGGCCTCTGCTGCGGCCAATATGCGCACCTACCTGGTGCTGCGCCAGAAGGCCCGGGCGTTCCGTTCCGACCCTCGTGTGCAGGCGGCCCTCGTGGCGTCACGAGTGGATGGAACGGTAGCGCCGACTGTGGGGCCGGGAGAAACGTGTGCAGAGCTCGTCGCCGATGTCGATGCCACCTTCGACGTCGACGCGGCGGCGGCCCGCGGCTATCACTACTCCCAGCTCGACCAGCTCGCTGTCGAGCACGTGCTCGGTACTGCGTGAGATTCTCCGGCGGGCTCTGAGGAAGATCGAGGATCATGACGCGAGCTCTCGTCGCCGGGGTCGACTCCTCGACGCAGTCGTGCAAGGTCGTCATCCGCGACGCGCACACCGGCGATCTCGTGCGGTCTGGGCGTGCGCCTCACCCCGAGGGCACCGAGGTGATGCCCGACGAGTGGTATCGCGCGTTGGTGCTCGCGATCGATGACGCGGGCGGCCTCGACGACGTCGGTGCGATCTCGGTCGGGGCGCAACAGCACGGCATGGTGCTCCTCGACTCCCAGGGTGACGTCGTCCGCCCGGCGCTGTTGTGGAACGACACCAGATCGGCCTCTGCCGCAACCGATCTCGTCAATGAGCTCGGCGCTCAGGCCTGGGCCGATGCTGTCGGCTCGGTGCCAGTGGCCTCGTTCACTGTCACCAAACTGCGCTGGGTGGCCGAGCACGACGCCCGCTCGGCGAAGGAGGCAGAGATCGTTCTGCTCCCGCACGATTGGCTCACGGCGCAACTGCGCGAGGATCCTGCCTGGATCAGCACCGACCGCGGCGATGCGAGCGGCACTGGCTACTGGTCACCGTCAACGGGTGAGTACCACCGAGACCTGGTGGCCCGTGCCTTTGGCCGTGACCTGTTCCTGCCCCGGGTTGCGGATCCCTTCGAGGTCGTGGGCGAGGTGGGCCCAGACTGGGGCGTCGAGCGAGGCCGGACCCTCATCGCGCCCGGTACCGGCGACAACATGGCCGCCGCGCTTGGTCTGCGTGCCCAGCCGGGTGATGTTGTGGTCTCACTCGGCACTAGCGGCACTGCATTCGCTGTGTCCGAGACGGCGACGCGCGACCCGTCCGGTGCCGTGGCTGGTTTCGCTGACGCCACTGGACGATTTCTGCCACTTGTCTGCACCCTCAATGCGGCCTTGGTGCTCGACTCGATGGCCCGCATGCTCGGCGTTGACCACGACGGGTTCGATCGCTTGGCGCTCGAGGCACAGCCGGGTGCGGGCGGCGTCGTGCTGCTGCCCTATCTGGCGGGTGAGCGGACTCCGAACCGTCCGAACTCGACGGGGCATCTGGCCGGGCTCACTCTCTCGAACTCCACGCCCGCCAACCTCGCCCGCGCCTCGGTCGAAGGCATGCTCTGTGGGCTCGCCGACGCCGTCGATGCCCTGGTCGCTCAGGGGGTGCCGATCCGACGGGTGCTCCTCATCGGTGGTGCCACCAGGTCGGCGGCCGTAGCGGCGATCGCGCCGCAGGTGCTAGGGCGCCCAGTGCTGGTCGCTGCGCCGGGTGAGTATGTCGCGGACGGAGCTGCGCTGCAGGCGGCTCGTACCTGGCTGGGAGAGTCTGCCGACGCTCGTTGGCCGGATACGTCGGGCACGTGGATGACCACCGAGGCGACCCCACGCGTGCGCGAGGCCTATGCGGCCCTTCGTGACTCCGCCCCTGACTGACACCGCGTCGCGGGAAAGACATCAAGAACGCCTCTCGCACATGACAAAGGGCGCCGCGGTGGCGGCGCCCCATGTGTGACGTGCGGGCAGGGTGATCGATGGCGATCATCGTGCACTTGCGACCCCGACCGGGCTCGAACCGGCGACCTCCGCCGTGACAGGGCGGCGCGCTAACCAACTGCGCTACGGGGCCTCGATTCCCAGCCGGAGCTGGGCTTCGTGGTGTGGTGCGACGTGATGTGGTGCGGGTGGAACCGTTCCGTACCCCCAACGGGATTCGAACCCGTGCTGCCGCCGTGAAAGGGCGGTGTCCTGGGCCACTAGACGATGGGGGCTTGCTCAGACTGGCCGCCGACGTCACCCTCCGGGGGACCGGTAGAGCATACGTGACGCGTCGCCTCAGTGACAAAACGCAACCGTAGTGATGGCACTAGTCGCACCGCAACCGAGGGGTCTCGGGCAGGATGCGCGTGTGATCGATATCCCGATCGAGCAGTTCGAGGACCTCGTGGCCGAGGCTCTCGATGAGATCCCCGACGCGCTGGCCCGACTCGTCGACAACGTCGTCATCGTGATCGAGGACGACGTCGCCCCTGGGTCCGAGTCACTCCTCGGGCTCTACGAGGGTGTGCCCCTAACTGAGCGCGACACCACGTACGCGGGTGCCATGCCCGACCGCATCACCATCTACCGCCTCCCGATCCTGGCGATCTGCGATGACCAGGACGACGTCCTCGACGAGGTTCACATCACCGTCGTTCACGAGATCGCTCACCACTTCGGCATCGACGATGATCGGCTCCACGATCTGGGCTACGGCTGATCCCGTCGGACGGTTTGAGGTCAGGTCTCTGCGCGGGTTTCCTCTGGTACGTCGATCCAGGCAGACGCATGAGCGCCATCGTGCGCCTGGATGGGCGAGGGGGGCAGCGCCACCCCGAGTTGGCGGGCCAGAGTCTCGGCCATGTCTCCGACCCACTCGCTTGTCGAGCCAGCGTGGTCAGTCGTGGCTTCCGGAGCATCTGGTGATGCCGTCGTGATCGCCGCTGCCGCTGCCGCCGCATCCGTGACCGCGGACGCGGACGCGGACGCGGGAGCGGCCGGAAGGAACATCTGGCCACCGTGCAGCAGGTCGGAGTAGGAATCGAGCGGTGCGGCTGGGCCGATGAGATCGCCCTGCACGGCGTGCACACCGACCGCTCTGGCCATCTCGAGCTGCTCGTAGGAGGAGATATTGGTGGCGATGGTGATGACCCCGAGTGCGGAGGCGCCCGCGACCAGTGCCCGCACGAGGTCCTCGACCGAGTGGTTGTCCGCCGTGGCGGCGAGGAGGTCTGGATCGAGCGACATCGACGCTGCGCCCACGAGTTGGAGCATGCCGACGGGCACAGTGTCTGCGGTGAAATGTTGGATACCCAGTGCCAGGGGGCCGAGGGCGGTGAGCCCAGCGAGGTGACGTTGGACGGATTCCCGGCGCGCCATCGAGGCGATGTCGACCTCGTGCACGTCGAGTACGAGCGAGGGCGCCGACGCTGCGGTCAACAGCCCCGCCGGCCCGGCCAGCGCGGTGAGCAGAGCGGTGCGTGTGCTCGGTGACATCGCAGCACGGCCGGGCATAGACACCCAGACCGAGAGGGCTTCCGCGCGTGAGGGCGCCACGGTGCGGACGTCGGATACCGCGCGCTGCAGTGCCCAGTGCACGATCGGTAGCGCCGCAGGACCCGCGTGCATGGCTGTGATGACTTCATGTTCCGGGGCGAAGCCACGCTCGGGGATTACGAGGCGAACGACGGTCGTGACCCCGAGCACCGCTCCGGACGCGAGTGAGACCACGGGCCGGTAGTGCAGCCTGAGCTCATCTCGCTTGAGGGCGCCGACGAGATCGAGACCGGTGGGATCCGGAGCAAGGTCGGTGTCCGCTCTCACCAGGCGTGCCCCGCCGCCTGACTTCGCGCGGTACATCGCGCTGTCAGCGCGCCGGATGAGCTCGGCGGCGGTCTCCGCGTCGCCTTCGGGCGCCGCCACCCCGACGCTCGCAGTGACCGAGACCAGCTCACTCCCGATCTGCAGTGGACGTCGGACTGCGGCGAGGATTCGCCTGCCGACATCGGCGACGGTGGCGTCGTCACCTACGTCCTCGCAGATCGCCAGGAATTCGTCGCCGCCGAGTCGACCGAGGGTGTCGGTGTCGCGCAGGGCTTCGCGGATCGAGACGGCCGCGCTGGTGATGAGGATGTCCCCGGCGCGGTGCTGCCACGGGTGGGTGTCGTTGATGCGCTTGAGGTCGTCGAGATCGATGAAGTAGACGGCGACGCGGCCTCTGGTGCGCCGGCTGCGAGTGAGCGCCTGCTCGAGCCGGTCGATGATCAGGCGACGGTTCGGAAGGCCAGTCAGCTCATCGTGGAGGGAGTCGTACCGGAGTTGGTCTTCGGTCTCCTTGGACGCGGTCACATCCTCGAGTGACACGAGCGTGCGGGTCTCTTCGTTGTAATCGATGTCGGAGGTGCGAACGCGCACCCAGACGACGACACCGTCCGAACGCAGGAGACGGCGCTCCGACGAGGTCGCCGATGCGCCTCCGTCGGTGGAACGCCTGGCCCGTGCGACCACGGCCGCCGCGCGGTCCTCTGGGTGGAGCAACGCCTCGTATACCGTGGCCAGCACGGCATCGCGGGTGCGACCTGCAAGTGTGCAGAACGCGTCATTGACCGTGGTGAAGCGCCCCTGCTCATCGAGGACCGCGAGTCCGACGGGGCTGGCGTCGAACACCTCACGGAACGCGCGGTCCTGTTCCGCCGCGCGGAGCGCCCCCTCGACGCGGTCGTCGACGTCACGGATTACGAGCATCACCTCGAGAAGCTCGCCGCTGAGGGTCCGGCGGAACTCCATCGCGCGCAGTTCGCGCCACTTCCACATGCCACGCAGCAGGAAGCGGGCCTCGATGAGTCGCACCTCGCCCGCCATCAGCGAACCGAGGTCGTCGCGCCATTCGACAAGAGCGTCGACCTCATCGAGGTGGACGATCCCCTCAAGGCTTCCCGCTCCGCGCAGGTGGTGGACGAGCTCTCCACCATCGGGGTCCGAGCGGGACATGGTGACGATGTCGCCGGTGGCGATGTCGTAGGTCAGGAGCAGGTCGGGCGACGCCGACAGCAGTGCCGCAGCGAGATCGAGCGCTCCCGGTTCGGGATTGATCTGCGGCCGGCTCGCGGTGACGCTGGTGGGTGCCCGGTCGCCGTCGAGGACGCGAACGTCGATCACCACCGGAGGGGGGCCGATCCTGGCTGACGACGTCGCACGCGCCTGGTGCACGAGGGCGACCCCGGCGTCGAGGCCGCGCATCACGAGCTCCCGAGACTGCCCGTCTTCGCCGATCACCGCGTACCTGACTTCGACGTCGGGGTTGGTCACCGACTCGCGGTAGGCCTGGAGTACCCGATCGGCGGTGTCGGGCGAGAACCCCGTGAGTGCATCCTCGACCGACCGGACCCGGCGCCACCGTGGACGTTCGTGAAGGCGGTAGGTCTCGTCGGACCACCAGACCGAGCCGTCGGTCTCGATGTGAACGAGCCCGACGCCCGCTGCAGTCGCCGCGGTCACCAGAGCGTCATCGAGCACGCCGCTGGCGGCGTACTCCGCCGCGACCGCGGCTAGCCAGCCCGGTGATCCGTTTCGCACGAGAGTCATTGTGCCCACTCGGCCGCGACCACGTCACTGCCCGCTGCCGCCGTTGCGCCGATCGGGTGAGGCAGAGGGTCACGCAATGTGATCATCCCGGCGCTATTGGTTAGAGAGTGCTGGTGAGAGTCGGCTCGACCGACGCGAGCCGGGTGGCCAACGTAGAGGCGAGCAGATGGAAATTCGTGCGGTCCTTGTCCGTGAAGGGATCGGTTCCTGCATGAGTCAATTGCAGGGCGACCAAGAGGGGGCCCCGAACCTGCCACACCGTGAGTGTGCGCGCGCTGAGGGTCGTCGCCGCATCGTCGAACGACGCCGCGATCAGGACCCGAGATCCTGAGGCGACGAAGCCCGTCACGTCGATGTCGTCGGTGGCGGTTTGCGTCACGGTGATCTTGCCGCCCGCCACCGTGAACGGGATCGTCGGGTCGCACGCGCGGGCTGCGGCCCGCAACTGCTCAAGGGCACCCGCAGCGTCGGCCGCCGTGCCGTAGAGCACGGCCTCGCTGCCGGCGCCCATGGTCGCTTTCTTCGGGTCGAGAAGGACCACCTGGCGGCGCGCCACCCGCGTGGACTCGCTCGGGAACGTCGCACCGCAGAACTCAAGTGAGGCGACGGAGAGGGAGTCGCCGTCCTTGACCAAGGAGACGGAGTACCCCGTCGCGAAGTCAGTGGATGTCAGACCCACTCTCGCCAGAACGGCTTGTGAGGGATCTGTAGGTGCTACGTCGGCACTGGCTGAAGGCCCGAGGCCCTGGGGGCCGTATCCGCTGGCGAAGAGGCCGGGCCGCCAGGTCGTGCCGAGGGGGAGAGGTTGTTGGGCGGCCGTCGAGGTCGGTCCGGTGGCACACCCGGCGAGAAGTCCCAGGAGAAGACTGCCGACCATCGCCGGGAGCAGTGCGCGGACCAGGCCGCTGGCCAGCGCTGGCCTTGTGGCTTCTGGCGCGTGTCCCCTCATGGGCGGAAGTATCGCTCGCGTGGGGCCGTAGGGCTCGTCTGGGTGGGCGATTCGTGCACGACCTTCGGCGGAGGCCGCGAGGGGCCCGGGGCATACCGGGTCACATTTCCTGAGATGTGGCGTACATCGGCACTAAGTCCGAACCAGGCTGTTGTCCACGAATGTTGTGCACAGGGGTGTGGACGATCAGCCCTATGAGCACAGGTCAATGTGGACGACTGTGTGGGTAGCCCTGTGCATGAAATTTGGCCCCGCTAAACCCTTGCGGCCCCCGGTGAGAGGCGACTATCAATCACCTACGCCCTCACCGGCGGTGAAGGTTCTGAGGTGACTCGGAACCGGAGCCAATTGTGAGGGGGGCTCGATCGGAGAACGGCGATCCAACCCGGAGGGGGCAACCTCACCGGCTGCGGGTGTTGACGCAGTGGAGAGCTCGGTGCCGGTCGGGAGGCCACCCGCCGCGTGATTGCCCGGCTTGCCGGGCCAGCGAGGCGGTCGCGGTGACACCCGTTAGTCGCTCCGGTCCCCCCGGGCTTCCGGGGTCTGGGGCGACGGTCGATGGCGGGGCTCCTCGGACTCATACTCCGAGGGGCCTCGTTCCATGTGCGGCCCGTGCCGGGCATTCCGGCGGGGTGTCCGACACACCCGACATGCCCGGTTAGGTCCAGAAGGCTCACATCGAGCCCACATGTCACTAACCTCTGGCGCGACTCCCCCCAATGCTTGGAAGGATCCACATGGCCGTCGATTCACCCCCCCGCCCCACGAGCCAGCGAAGCTCGTGGGACTCCTGGTTCAAGATCTCGGCCCGAGGGTCGAGCAATGGCCGTGAGGCACGCGGCGGGCTCGTCACCTTCTTCACCATGGCTTACATCGTCATCCTGAACCCGCTCATCATCGGTACGGCGAAGGACATGAACGGCCAGTTCGTCGGCGGTGGCACTGACATCGTCAAGGCGATCGCCATGGTCACCGCCGCCACCGCACTCGTCGCGGGAGTGCTCACCATCGCGATGGGCGCCATCGGACGATTCCCGCTGGCCCTGGCCACAGGCCTAGGGCTCAACGGTCTCGTCGCCTTCACCCTCGCCCCCCACATGACGTGGGCCGATGCGATGGGTCTGGTCGTCCTCGAGGGCCTGATCATGTGCGCCCTGGTGCTCACTGGGTTCCGCACGGCGGTCTTCCACGCCGTGCCCGCCCAGCTCAAGTACGCCAT
Organism: Actinomycetota bacterium; assembly: GCA_009697815.1. Lineage (GTDB taxonomy): Bacteria > Actinomycetota > Actinomycetes > S36-B12 > CAIYMF01 > Longivirga. The sequence goes on along the minus strand of WLRQ01000011.1, from coordinate 39,479 downwards.
CGGCGTGGGCATCGGCCTGTTCATCACGATCATCGGCCTGGTCGACGCGGGTATCGCCCGTCCGGGAATCCCGCTGATCAGCTTCGGCGCCAATGGCGCGCTGCGCGGCTGGCCCACGTTCACCTTCGTCTTCGGCCTGATGCTGATGGCGATCCTGGTGGCCAAGAAGATCCGCGGCGCGATCCTGATCGGTATCGTCGCCACGACCCTGCTGTCGATCATCATCGAGGCCATTGCCCACGTCGGGCCCCACACCGGAGCGGATGGCAAGGTTGCCAACGACCTCGGCTGGAGCCTGAACGTTCCCGGGTGGCCCTCGCAAGTCGTGGCTACTCCGGACTTCGGAATCCTGGGTCACTTCAGCCTCTTCGGCGGATTCCAGGCCATCGGGTTCGTGGCTGCGGTACTCGCGGTGTTCTCCCTCATGCTCAGTGACTTCTTCGACACCATGGGCACGGTCGTGGGTGTCGGTCACGAGGCTGACCTGATCGATGAGAAGGGCGGCGTGCCTCACCTGGAGTCGATCCTTCTGGTCGATTCTCTTGCCGCCGCGGCCGGCGGTGCTGCCAGCGTGTCGAGCAACACGAGCTACATCGAGTCGGCGTCGGGTGTCAGCGAGGGAGCCCGTACGGGTGTTGCCTCACTGGTGACCGGGGCCCTGTTCCTTGTCGCGATGTTCTTCTCGCCGTTGGTCACGATCGTGCCTCACGAGGCGGCGGCACCCGCGTTGGTGATCGTTGGATTCCTGATGATGACCCGGATCCGGTTCATCGACTTCACCGACTACGAGATCGGCATCCCGGCGTTCCTCACGCTGACCCTGATGCCGTTCACGTATTCGATCACGAATGGTATCGGCGCCGGCTTCGTCAGCTACGTGCTGATCAAGATCTTCGCCGGGAAGGCCAAGCAGATTCCCCTCCTGATGTGGATCATCACGGCGGCGTTCGTCATCTACTTCGCCTACGACCCGATCGAGCAGATCCTCGGGATCGCCGGCTAGGTGCTCTGAACACCCGAGGGGGTGGGCCTGCGCGAGCGGGCCCACCCCTTCGGCATGTCCGGGCACCACGGTGGGGCTCGTTCACTCGCCGTTCACTGCTCCTTCAGTCCACCGCTAGAGCCCGGCTCCCGGAACGTCATGAGGGATCGTCACCATCTGGCCCGAGCGGGCCGACCGTTACGGCTGCCCGATTAATAGGAGGAGAAGTTCGTGGATCTCACGCTGGTCGCGGTCGTCGCGATCGTGTTGCTCGCGCTGCTGTTCGACTTCACGAACGGCTTCCACGATGCCGCAAACTCTGTTGCCACCGTGGTGGCAACTCGCGCTTTGCCCGCTAAGTGGGCGCTGTGGTTCTCGGCCTTCTTCAACTTCGCCGCCGTCTTCATCGTGGGCACCGCCGTGGCTAACACCATCGCCAAGACCGTGCACTCCGATATCGCGGGAATCCCCGTCATCTTCGCCGCGCTGTTCGCGGCCATCGTCTGGAACTACGCGACCTGGTGGATCGGCATGCCGTCCTCGTCGAGCCATGCGCTGATCGGCGGTCTGGTAGGAGCGGGGATTGCTGCGGGTGGCCTTGACGCGATCAGTTGGTCGAGCGTGGAGAAGTCAGGGCTCGCGATCGTGCTGAGCCCCCTGGTTGCCTTCGCCATCGCGTTCCTTGCCATGTATGTCGTCGCCGGCTTGCGGAAGGCCTCCGGCCTCAGTGACAACGCCCGCCAGTTCAAGTGGCTGCAGTTGGTGTCAGCCGGGGCTGTCTCATTCGGTCACGGTGCCAACGACGCGCAAAAGACCATGGGGGTCATCGCGGCATTGCTCGTCGGCACCGGCCATCTCGCGGCGGGGGCTGATGGCTCGATCGCGGTGCCAGCATGGGTCGAGTTCGGTGCGTTCGGCGCCATCGCTCTCGGCACGGTGTGGGGTGGCTGGAAGATCATCGAGACGATGGGTCTGAAGATCACGACTCTGCACGCCTCGTCGGGGGTGGCGGCGAACGTCGGGGCCGTGTCGGCGATCTTCGGCGCCACGGGCCTCGGTGTCCCGATCTCCACCACCCACGCGGCGGCCTCTTCGGTCGCTGGAGCGGGTGTCGCCTCGGGTATGGGTATCAACCTCCGCGTGGTCGGGGAGATGGTCCTGGCCTGGATCATCACACTGCCCTCGACCGTCGTCGTCGCGTTCGTGATGTTCAAAGTCACGCAGCTTCCGGGTGCCCTGGCGTGGATCGTCGGCGGTGCCTTGGTCTTGGTTGCGGCCGGTTTGATCGTGTACGCGATGCGGCACTCCGTGACCGCGGACGAGGTCGCCGCTGAGATTCCCCCGGAGGATGAGCTTGCGGTTCCGGTGCCGGTTCACCCCCATCTCGAGGGACACGGCCCGGCTGCCTGATCTCTGGCCCGATGGCGAGCGGTCAGCGCTTGTGCTGGTCGGTTCCGAGGATGGAATGCCGAGTCTCCTGGTATTCGCTTTCGGTGAGCAGCCCGGCGTCACGAAGCCGGGCAAGTCGGGCCAGGACGCTGGCACGGTCGTCGGCGAGCGGATCCGCGGACTTCTCGCGAAGGTCGATGACGTGCTGATCGGCCGCATTGCGGCGCAACCCGAACCACCGGCGGCGGGATCTGTGTGACTGATGCGTCATCACTGATTTATTGCACGGATCGGGCCCGGCTGCACCGGCTTTGCGCTTCTTATGTGATCGTCACTGCTCGCGTCGCGGCCGCGGCCAGGTTTCCGGCCTCGTCGCATCGCTCCTGAGGGTGTCCGGGTTCTCCATCGCTGCCCAGGGAGGGCATCATGGGGTCACTGATTCGCGACGTGGGGTCGAGGCTGAACGCCGCGTCCCGCGCACATCGCCCCCCGGAGGTGCTGGTCAAGGTGAGTGTCTCGAGGCCGACGTGCGCCGGGGCCAGGTCAGGCGGCTCCGCATGAGCCAGCAGCCCGCGGGCCCGGAAGGCCCCGACGCTGCCCATCATGCCGTCGACGCCGGATCGGTCGATCTGGTCCGGCTCTCGATGCAGCAGTCCGCCGTCGCGACCGTGCTGCTCGCCCCTGATGGTCAACTGCTGAGAATGAACCAGGCGGCCTGTCAACTCTTCGGCCTTCCCATGGAGCGCCTGAGGATGATGACTTGGCAGGAGCTCGCTCACCCGGACGATCTTGCTGGGGAGCAGGCCAACGTCGACCGCGTTCTCTCTGGCGGCACGGACTCCTACCGAAGCACGGCACGCTACGTGCGCGGTGACGGCGAGGTCGTGCACGGCGACGTCACCGTCACGGGGATCCGTGACTCCTCCGGTCGCGCCATGACCCTCATCGCCCAGATCATCGACATCACCGAGCAGCGTCTTGCTCGCGCCGAGGCCCGGGCGGCCCAGGAGCAGTTGCGCGGCGTGATCGACGCCATGCTCGATCCGTGGGTGTTGCTGAACGCCGTCCGCGACGATGAGGGTCGGATCACTGACTTCGTCTACGTCGACGCGAACGCGGCAGCGTGCCGTGAGAACGGCACCACACGCGAGGAGCTCCTCGGGTCACGGCTACTGAGCCTGGCTCCGGGCCAGCTTCGCGCGGGACTCTTCACCCAGTACGCGGCCGTGGTGGAGAGCGGCACACCCTTGGCCCTCGACGACGACCCGTCACCGAGCGATCTGCCCGAAGGTGGCATGCACTGGTTCGACAACCGGGCGGTGAGGGTCGGCGACGGCATCAGCGTGACCTGGCGCGAGGTCACCGAGCGGGTTGAGCAGCGCCGCACCCTCGCTCGTCAGGCGCTGCAGGATCCGCTCACGGGTCTGGCGAATCGGCAGAAGCTCATGGACTCCCTCGCCGAGTCCTTCTCTCACACGCCCCGCACGGGTGGGCGAATCGCGGTGATGTTCTGCGATCTCGATGACCTCAAGCTGATTAACGACCACTACGGACATCATGCGGGCGATGTCGTCCTTCGCGCGGTCGCCGATCGGATGGCCAGTGCCGTTCGCGACGAGGATCTTGTGGCACGAGTCGGGGGGGATGAGTTCGTGGTCTTGGCCACCGGTGTTCGTGACCAGGCCGCTGCGGTGCGCATAGCTGAGAAGATCGGTGCCGCGGTTTCGCGTCCCGTGTCGGTCCTCGGCGGTGTGATCGTGCCGATACTGAGCATCGGGGTCACCGTGGCTGATGCTGGCGCGGATCCGCATGAGGTGCTGCGCAGTGCGGACCGTGAGCTGTATGCGAAGAAGACTGCGCGCGGTCGTACCTGATCGCTCGCCGACGCGAGGGCGCGATGGCGCGATGGGGAGATGGCGAGGTGGCGAGGTACTAAGACCAACGTCTCATGGTGCGCCAGACCTGACCTCGTCCTTAATGGTGGCAACCGAGATCTACCACCCAAGGAGCCCACCGTGAACCGTCTGATCATGTTCTCCGCCGCCGTCGCGATCGCCGCTGTTCCGGCGGGCTTCGGCCTTGCCGGAAGTTCCTCGTTCGCGCAGGGCGTGTCAGTTCGCACGCCCCTCGAGGCAGCGACCCCGATTTCGGAATCGGCGTTCGCCGAGGACCGCGGACTCGATTCCGGAATGATCGACGACAGCCGCGCGCCGGGCGACGAGCTGCAGCCCGCGGACGACCGCGGCCTTGATGCCGGGGGTGCGGACGACAAGGGTGGTCAGTCCTCGGTAGTTGAGCCTGGTGATGACAAGGGTGGTCAGTCCTCGGTGGTTGAGCCTGGTGATGACAAGGGTGGTCAGTCCTCGGTGGTTGAGCCTGGTGATGACAAGGGCGGGCACAATGTGGCCGTCAGCCCGAGCTCACCGGCCACGATTGACGACAAGGGCGGCCAGTCCAGCGGCGGGCACGGCGGCAACGACGGATCAGGACACCAGTGACCACAGGCTCCCACGACGCGGACACCCCGGCGCCCCCTGCGGACGCCGAGGCGTCCATCGCCGAGCCCGCACCTGCGAGCGAATGGATCGTCCTCTCCGACGGCCGCCCGCGCCCCGATCGTGCCTCACGGCCGTTGAAGATGGGCAGGATCTACGCCCAGTTGATCGCCTCGGCACTCGTCGTACTGGTCGTGATCGCCGTCGGGGGCGGCTATGCCAGTCGTAGTGTTGCCGAGCGCGAGGCGATAAACGACGCCACGCGCACCACCGACCTGCTCGCACAGTGGGCTATCGCGCCCGTCATCGTGGATGCTCTGCTGACCGGCTCGCCCGCAGCGCTGGCCACTCTCGATGAGGCGGTGCGGGCCCGTGTCCTGGGTTCAGGGGTCATCAGAGTCAAGGTGTGGACCCCGGACGGCCTGATCGTCTACTCCGACGAGCCGCGGATCATCGGTTCCACGTTCCCCCTTGGTGAGGAGGAGCGCGACGTTCTCGTAACGCACACCACGCACGCCGAGGTGAGTGATCTGTCCAAACCCGAGAACCGATATGAGCGCGCTGACACCACGTTGCTCGAGGTTTACCGTCCGGTGTGGACTCCAGCGGGTAAGCCGCTGCTGTTCGAGACCTACCTGTCCTACGACAGCGTCACGGCTCGCACCGGCGCGCTGTGGAGCGGTTTTGCCGGCATCACTGTGACCAGCCTGCTTCTGCTGCTCGTGCTGATCCTTCCGATCTTGTGGCGATTGCTCGACCGGGTGAAGGCGGTGCAGGATCAGCGGGTTGCTCTGCTCGAGCACGCCGTCGATGCTTCCGCCGATGAGCGACGACGAATCGCCGGAACCCTCCATGACGGTGTGGTGCAAGAACTTGCGGCTGCCTCGTTCGCGGTCAGCGGTGCCGCAGAGCGTGCGGAGAGAGACGGTGAGCACGACCTGTCGGTTCTGTTACGCAGTGTGGCCTCGGCCGTGCGCGGCACGATCGGCAGCTTGCGCACTCTCCTGGTCGACATCTACCCGCCGAGCCTGCGATCCGCGGGACTTGTCGCGGCGCTCGACGACCTCGCGGGAACCGTCCGCACAAGGGATATTGAGGTGGGGCTGCAGATGCCGGCCGATGGCCACACCGGACTTGATGAGGAGGGTGAGCGCCTCGTTTACCGCGTCGCACAGGAGACCATGCGCAATGTCGCACGGCACGCGGCGGCCACACGCGTCGAGATCGCACTCGTCGTCGGCGTCCATGACGTCGTCATGACGATTGCCGATGACGGCCAAGGGTTCGACGTCATTGGCACCCTCGCGCACCCACCTGAGGGGCACTTCGGCCTTCAGGTTCTGAGCGAGCTCGCGGCGCAGTCGGGGGCGGCTTTGCATGTGATGTCGGCACCGGGATCGGGCACTACGTGGCGACTCACGGTGCCGCGACCATGATTGGCGTGATGCTCGTCGACGACCACCGGCTCGTGCGCGCGGGACTCGCAGCCCTCATCGACGGCACCGCAGATCTTCGTGTTGCCGGTGAGGCTGCTGATGGGGCGCAAGCGGTCGCGCTGGTCGAGGAGTTCGATCCCGATGTGATCCTGATGGATCTGTCGATGCCGGTGATGGACGGAGTCGAGGCTACGAGGGCGTTGCTGGCCCTGCGTCCGGGCAGCGTTGTCGTGGTGCTTACGTCCTTCTCCGACCAGGCGCGCGTGGTCGAGGCCCTGCGTGCGGGGGCTGTCGGCTACCTGCTCAAGGACAGCGACCCGGACGTACTCCTCGCCGCGGTTCGATCGGCGGCTGCGGGCCACGCGCCACTTGATCCGCGCGTGGCACGTGCGCTGCTGCCGTCGGCCCCCCAGCCGATCTCACAGGCCGGCGGCCTCAGTGCCCGCGAACGGGAGGTGCTCGCGCTCGTCGCCCAGGGGTTCGCGAACAAGCAGGTCGGGACTCGCCTGGGCATCAGCGAGCGCACCGTGAAGGCCCACCTTGGTCGGGTGTTCCGTGAGATCGGCGTCGCCGACCGCACGAGTGCCGCACTGTGGGCCCGCGATCACCTCCCCGGGAGTGATGGGGAGTCCCGGTAGTTCTCCCTCGTGTGCGCGGGGTTCGTTGACTGCGTTGCTGCACCCTCGTACGGTTTCGTAGCGGCCAGTGGCGTAGTGGATGTCGGCCAGGTCGACTTAGCGAAGGAAACCAGGGTGCCTCATCTGTTCTCCCCCTACACGCTCAAGGGCGTAACGCTGCGTAACCGCATCGCGATGTCGCCGATGACGATGTACAACTCGGTCGATGGTCGGATGGACGACTACCACGTGATGTACCTCGGGGCCCGCGCTGCTGGCGGGTTCGGGCTGGTATTCCCTGAGCAGGTGGCGATTACGGCCGACGGGCGCACCACCACCTCATGCGCTGGCATCTGGGACGACTCGCAGATCGAGAGCCACTCTCGCGTCACTGCGATGATCAAGCGGATGGGCGGTGTCCCTGCCATCCAGCTAGGGCACACCGGGCGCAAGGGAAGCGAGATACCGCCGCATATCCAGACCAATGCCCAGGGCACCTGGAAGGCTCTGCCGCCCGATCATCCGGACGGATGGCTTTGTGTCGCGCCGTCGGCGATTCCTTATGGTGGCGATCACACCTTTGAGGTTCATGCGCTAACCCTTGAGGAGATCAAGGCCCTGCACCGCAGCTACGCCGACGCCGCACGCCGCGCCGCCGAGGCGGGCTACCAGTGGGTCCAGCTGCACTTCGCACATGGCTATCTCGCGTCGAGCTTCTTTTCACCTCTGGCCAACCATCGCACCGACGAGTACGGCGGCAGCCTGCGCAACCGCGCGAGGTTCCTCCTCGACGCCATGGATGCGGTGAGAGAGGTCTGGCCCGAGGACCTTCCGCTCACGATGCGCCTCGGTGCCGACGACATGCACCCCGACGGCATCGCGCTCGACGAGTCGATCGAGGCGATCGGCTGGATGAAGGAGCACGGGCTCGACCTGGCCGATGTCAGCCTGGGCGTCAACACCGACGACATGGTGGGCGAGGCCCCCTGGGGGATCCCGGGCCTGTTCGTCGAGCGGGCGGCGAGGGTTGGTCGCGAGATTGGGATCCCGGTGTCGTGCTCGTGGAATCTTGGCAACCCGGCCGTGGCGGACTCTGCGATTCGTGAGGGCAAGATCGACATCGCCATGTTGGGGCGCCCGGCTCTGACCAACCCTCACTGGCCCCTCTACGCAGCGCGCGAACTCGGGCACGAGGATCCCTTCTCCATGCTGCCTGCGGACTGGGGCTGGTGGCTACGGCACCTCGTGGGGGATGAGGACAGCATCGGCTTGCCACCGGCCAGGCGTGCAGGGGATTCCGCGCACTGAGGGCAGGAGCCCCGCGGGACTCGCCGAGATCGCGTGATCCCGGCGGTCACCCAACGTGCGCGACCGTCACCCGAATGGGTGACTATCCCAGTCGGCCCCCGCACACGCCGGGAAGCCCCCTATCGGCCCGGATTCCCTGTCCGAGGGTGAAGTCCTACCGTTCCAGGCGGTCGAGTGGGGGCGCGTCGCCGGATACCACGTGCGGGCGCACCTCGAGATCTTGTCCACCTCACCCGCTTGGACTAGGTTCCGCAGTTATGCGCCTCTAGTTCGCTGGCAGGCCGGGGTTTTGTACGTCGCCGCTGAGGCGGTCCACATTCAGGGGTACGCGCCATGGGTCGTTTGCAGCGTGTTGGTTCGATCGTTCTAAGTCTGATCCTTCTCGGCATCCCGGCCCAGGCGGTTCTGGCCCCCTCGTCGGCGTCCACCGTGTCGGCGCCGGGTGTCACCAGCGATCTGCCCGACTACGCGCCCGCCTCCCTGGTGACCCTCACGGGTGCTGGCTGGCAGGCAAGCGAAGCCATCCACTTCTTCGTCAATGACGACAAGGGTGAGATCTGGAGCTACCAGACCGATGCGGTCGCCGATGGCGATGGCGGCGTCACCGTGCAGTTCACCCTCCCCGACACTTTCGTGGCGATCTACAACGTCGTGGCCACCGGGTCGAGCGGCTCGCGGGTGGCCTATAGCTTCACCGATGCGGTCCCGAAGACCCCTCAGTCACCGATTACGGTGACCGGGCCGGTGCCGCCAGCCACCTCGTACCCCTTCGGCACAGCGCCCCTGGCGATCACCTACACCGGCGGGAGTGGCACCGGAGCGGTCACCTACAGCGTGACCACCGCCACGACCGCATGTGCCGTCGCCGACCCGGCTGTCGCGGTGCTCACCATTCTCCACGGCACTGGCACGTGTGTGGTCAAGGTGACCAAGGCTGCCGATAGCACCTATGCGAGCGCCAACAACACCCTCAGTGTGCCGACGAATCGAGCCCAGCAGAACCCGATCGTGGTGTCGGGGCCGACCACGGGAACGTTCGGCGACCGCTCACTGCCGATCACTTACTCCGGCGGTACTGGTACTGGGGCCGTGACCTACTCGGTGAGCGACACCTCTGACGCATGTGTGATCGCTGATGATCACGTCTCCTTGAACATCATCCACGGATCGGGCACGTGCCGTGTGACCGTGACGCGGGCCGCCGACGCCGACTACCTCGCGACGTCCGGCGTGCTCGCGGTCAATCTCACGAGGATTGCGCAGACCTCGCTCACGGTGACCGGACCGAGCACCGGGACATTCGGCGCCACCGACCTCGCGATCACCTCCCAGGGTGGGAGCGGGTCCGGCGCGGTCACCTACAGCGTGTCGGGCACCTCGACTGCGTGCGTGATCAACTACGCAGACCCCGCGGCCGTCGACATCATCCACGGCACTGGCGACTGCGTGATCCACATGGCGAAGGCTGCTGACGCCGACCACTTCGCCTCATCCGACAACCTCTCGGTCAGCGTGTCCCCCGCAGCGCAGGACACCTTGCAGATCACCGACCCCACGTGGGGCGAATACGGCAGTGTCGGTCTGCCGATCAGGTTCACCGGAGGTAGTGGCACGGGGGCGCTCACCTACGGAGTCACCGGCCGTTCGACGGCCTGTGCGCTCAACACCAGCGACTCCACCACCCTCGACATCCTCCACGGAATCGGGGCGTGCACCGTCACCCTCACCCAGTCGGGCGACGGCGACTACCTGCCCGCCTCATCCACCCTCGACGTCGATGTGGCAAAGATCGCGCAGGACCCCATTGTTGTCACCGGCCCCGCCGGCGGAACCTTCGGTGACACCGCGCTCCCGATCACCTACACCGGCGGCAGCGGGTCGGGCGAGGTCACCTACGCAGTGACGCCCGACTCGGACGCGTGCGCGATCAACGCCAACGACCCGACTACGCTCGACATCATCCATGGGTCCGGCACCTGTGTCGTCAGGGTGACCAAGGCGACCGACCGGGATTACCGGGTGGACACCGATGTCTTGAAGGTCACCTTGAGCAAGCGCGATCAATCCGCGCTCACGATCACCGGACCCACCGAGGGGACCTACGGCGACACCGCCCTTCCGATCACATTCACCGGAGGCACGGGCACGGGCGCAGTCTCCTACAGCGTCAACGACTCCGACGCCTGCACCATCAACTCCGACAACCCGGCGGCGATTGACATCACAGCGGGTGAGGGCACCTGCACGCTCACGGTCATCAAGGCCGGCGACGACGACTACAACGCCGCCTCATCCGACACCGCCGTGCAGACGGCGAGCGTCGTCTTCGGTGCACCTCCGACGAGGTTCTCGGTGATGTTGTCGAAGGCCGTGTCCTCGATCGTGCTTGTCGACCCGCTCCCGACTGATGCCACCTACCAGGACGACTTCGACCTCAGCACATGGGTCGCGTCACACGTAGGCAGCGGGACCTTCACCTACTCGGTCGGTGGCTCGACGGGTTGCGCACTCGACGCGATCGTCGACGCCCAACTCGACATCACCAGTGGCGTCGGGTGGTGCCGTGTCACGATCATTCAGGCGGCGGTATCGCGAGCGTGGAAGCGGTCCAGTGCCTCGGTCTCTATCGACGTCCACCGCAGGGACGCGAGCGATGCGCAGGTATTCGTCGATGGTTCGTCGGCGCCCCGAGTGGTGCATTACGGCGATACGTTTGATGCCACAGCCAACTGGGGACCTGTCGGCTCTGGTGTACTTCAGATCGAGGCGAATCCCGTTGTCACCAATGGCGGCTGCATTGTCACGGGGGATGAGAGCGCCTTGCTGACCACGGGCGACTCCGCGACGGGCAGCGTCACCATCGCCGAGGGCGACTACCTCGTGGATGACACCACACGTGCCCGGTGCCGCGTCCGAGTTGTCGAGCGTCGCAATGACTTCTGGCATGTCAACTACGACGGGGTCAACCTGATCCTGGCCGACCGGCCGATCACGATCACCGCTGGTGCGGATACAGCCAAGACCTACGACGGCACCACCACCTCATCTGGCACTCCAACCGTGACTGACGGCACGCTCGCTGCTGGTGATGTCCTCTCCGGCTGCACGCAGAGTTTTGACACCGACGGCGCGGGCACAGGCAAGACGTTGTCCGTGACACCGAGCACCTGCGTGATCACCCACACCGCCGGCTCGATTGTCGAGACCCGGAACTACGCCATCACCTTGGCGACGCGGTCGGATGGGGCGATTGCCAAGGCTGATCAGGCCACGCTCGCCGTCGCGACCCCGACTTCGGGCGTGTACGGCGACAAGCTGACGCCGACGGCAACGGGTGGATCCGGGACTGGCACTCTCACATTCACCGCCTTCGGTTCTGGTGTTTGCGAGATGGGGTCGCTGGCAGATGCCGGCAAACTGCTCATCACCGCTGGGTCCGGCTCCTGCGACATCACTGCACACAAGGCGGGTGACGCGAACTACAAGGACAGCGACTCGATACCGGCGTCGGTGTCCATCGGCAAGGGCACTCAGGCCACTCTGACCGTGGCGACCCCAAGTTCGGCTGCCTACGGCGACAGGGTGGTCCCGACGGCAACTGGTGGATCCGGGACTGGCGCTCTGACGTTCACCGCCTCCGGTGCCTGCGCGATTCCCAGCCTCGGCGCTACTGATGCCGGCAAACTCGTCATCAGCGGTGGGGCCGGTGATCTTTGCAAGATCACGGCTCACAAGGCCGCTGATGGCACCTACGTCCTGGCCAATTCGGCAGAAGCAACTGTGACGATCACCAAGCGCGCCGCAACTGTTGGCTTCACTGGTTCCCAGTTCTGGGCAACGGCGAATGCGAACGCGACCACCGCGTCGGTGACGTTCACCGGAACTGTGACGGCGGCCCCTGGCGGTTCGGTGTACCTGTCGAATGCCACGGTCGAGTTCCTCATCTACGCCTCGACCAATGTGTTGATGACGACTCCCGACTACACCTGCTCTGCTGCGGCCAATGTGGCGGGCGTCGCGACGTGCACCAAGACCCTCGGCCTGGACAACTGGACCGTCGTGATGCGTGTGGCCGATGCGAACGCCTACTTCACATCTCCGCTGTCTGATCCGGCTGTGGTGACGGTCTACCCACCCACCACCGATCGCTACACCCACGGCGGCGGCTGGCTCCTTGAGCCGGTCATCCCTGGTAGTCCGACGGTCGGGGGATCACCGACGAACAACCGGGCGTCCTTCGGATTCTCCATGCGCTACAAGAGTGGATCGAAGACGACGCCCTGGGGGCAACTGGTCTACACCTTCCGGGGTGCGGATGGCTACGACTACGTAGTGAAGAGCACAAGCTGGACCGGTGGTGGGCTTGCCTTCGGCACCGGCACGGCGTCCTTCAGTGGCAAGGCCACGGTGACGCGCATCCGTCCCGAGAGTGAGCGGTGTTTCTCGTACTACGACCGCGACCACCCGACCACGAAGTACTACAGCGCACCCTCGTACACCTTCCGGGTCGATGTCGCGGATAAGTCAGCGGGTGACACCTTCGCGATCACCGTCTCGTCCGCGTTGGGTGTGCTCTACCACCGCGCGGGAACCACCGCGGTTCAGATCAAGATCTCGGGTGGCAACATCACGGTCCACTGACCGTCGCGCCCTCATGTGAGTGCTCGGCGCTGCCTCGCGCAGCGCCGAGCATTTACTTCGTGAGGCTGAATCCGCGCAGGCCGGCCTCGACCATCGCCTCGCACTCGGCGTGGTAGCGGACAAGGCCGCCGGCATAAGGCAGGAACCCCACCGGTTTGCCCTCGATATTCGCCCCGATGAACCAGGACTTCCCCTTCATGAACAAGGTCTGAGAGGCGATCTCCTGGACGTGCGCAGCCCAGGTGTTCTCGGCCTCCTGCTCGGCCTCGATCGTGCGTGCGCCGTCGGAGCGGACCATCTCGAGAATCGTGGCGATCATCTCGACCTGTTGCTCGAGGAAGGTCACGACATTGCCGAGCACCGCCGGGCTGCCTGGCCCGGTCATCAGGAACATATTGGGGAAGCCGTTGACGGCCAGCCCGAGGTGGGCCTTGGGCCCCTCGCGCCAGTGGTCCTGGATGGTCAGGCCCTCGCGGCCGCGGATGTCGATTTCCTTCACCGCGCCCGTGATTGCGTCGAACCCGATCGCGAAGACGATGATGTCGACGTCGATGTGGCCCGTGGCCGTCTGGATCCCTCGCGGCGTGATGCGCACGATGGGATCGGCATTGACGTCGATCAGAGTGACGTTCGGCCGGTTGTAGGTCTCGAAGTAGTTCGAGTCGACACAGAGTCGCTTGGCCCCGAGGGGGTAGTCGCGGGGGGTGAGCTTCTCGGCGGTGACGGGGTCGTGAACCGTGTCCGCGATCTTGTCGCGGACGAACCGCGCGAGGGATTCGTTCACCTCGGTGCTGGTGATGATGTCGGAGTACGCACGCAGGATGCCGACGACTCCACCGATCGCCCAGCCACGCTCGAAGTGTGCGCGCTTCTCGTCCTCAGGCACACCCTCGCCGGGCTCGAGCACGGGCGGGTTCGGCACGCCTGAGGCGGCCATCCGTGCCCGTACCCTGCGGTCGGCGTAGGTGGCCTTGACCTCGTCGAGTTCTTCCTTCGACATGGGCCGGTTCCGCGCGGGGATGCTGTAGTTGGGAGTGCGCTGCAGCACGGTGACATGCTCGGCGAGTTTCGCGACCGTGGGGATGATCTGCACGCCGGTGGAGCCGGTGCCGATCACCGCGACGCGCTTACCCGTGAAGTCGACGCCTTCCTGGGGCCAGCGCGCCGAGTGGTACCACTGGCCGGCGAAGTCCGCGAGGCCTTCGAAGTCCGGTGGCTTGATCGAGGAGAGCGGCCCGGTGGCCATGATGCAGAAGCGGGAGATCAGCGTCGCACCGTCTGAGGTGTGGACGAGCCAGTCGGCTGTGTCGGATCTGAAGTGGGCGGCGTCGACCCGGGTGTTGAGCCGGATATCGCGGCGAAGATCGAAGCGGTCGGCGACATGGTCGAGGTAGCGCCGGATCTCGGCCTGCCCCGCGTACCGCTCGGTCCAGACCCATTCCTGCTGAAGACCTTCGTCGAAGGAGAAGGAGTAGTCGACGCTCTCGACGTCGCACCGGGCACCGGGGTAGCGGTTCCAGTACCAGGTGCCGCCCACTCCGCCGCCGGATTCGATCACCAGGACCTTGAACCCCGCTGAGCGAAGTCGGTGCAGGAGGAACAGACCGGAGAAGCCGGCACCTGCGACGATCACGTCATATACCTCGGCGGGGTCTGCGGAACCGGTGGCGTGGGCATCTTGGGGCATGTACCTCACCCTGACGCCTTCCCCGCAGGAAACGCAACTAGCGATAATGGCAATAGCGACGTTGACGGCTCGGCTGTTAGTTTCGGACTGGTTCCACGTGGGCGGCCTGGCATCGAGCCGGCTCCACTAGCCCTACTCAGAGAGGTCGTCCATGGCTCCCCTCACCGCCGTCGCCGCAGTGCTGGAACGGTTCAACGAACCGCTCACGTTGATGGAGTTCGAGGTCCCCCGAGCCGAGCCGGGCGCACTGGTCGTGAAGATCGACGCAGCCACCGTCTGCGGCAGCGACCTTCACATCTGGGCCAACCACCTCGGCCCCACCTACACACTTCCCCTTCCGCTCGTGCTCGGCCACGAGATGGTCGGCGAGATCGTCGAGCTCGGGTCCGGCGCCGACCTCGACTCCCTGGGCAACTCCCTTCGGGTCGGCGACCGGGTCGTATGGGCCAATGAGGCGTGCGGGCACTGTTACGTCTGCACGATCGAGCGCGAGCCTCGGCTGTGCCCCGCGCGCAAGTTCGTGGGCCTGACGAATGCTGAGCGTCCGCCTCACTTCGTGGGCGCCTTCGCCGAGTACGGCTACGTCTTCCCGGGGCAGCAGCGACTTCGGGTTGATGAGGCCGTGCTCAGTGAGTGGGCCTCGGCCGGGAGTTGCGCCTTGCGCACGGTGATCAACACGGTGGCTGCCGCCGGCGGAATCGACTTCCTGGACTCGGTCGTGATCCAAGGAGCCGGGCCACTCGGGTTGTTCTCCGCTGCGATCGTCTCCACCCTCAACCCGAAGCACCTCATCGTGGTGGGCGCTCCGGACGACCGCCTTCGCGTGGCCGAGGCCTGGGGTGCCACCCACACCATCTCGATCGCCGAGTACCCCACGGCCGAAGCTCGGCGCGATGCCATCGCGGCGATCACGGGACGGGGCGGCCCGAGTGTCGCCCTTGAGGTCTCGGGTGCCCCCGGAGCCGTGGCGGAGGGGGTGGCGATGTTGCGGGCCAACGGCCGGTACGTCCTTTCGGGCACTCTGGGCGGCGGTCCGCAGCCCATCGACATGTCCCGCGTCACCACCCGCGGTCTGCACCTCACCGGATCTATGAGCGGCGACATCGACTCCTACTTCAAGGCCATGGAGTTCCTCGGCAAGTTCCGCGACCGGTTCGACTGGGGCCTCATGCTCGGTAACCGCTATGGCCTCCACCAGGTCACCGAGGCGCTCGAGTCGATGGGCAGCATGCGTGAGATCAAGCCGGTGCTCGACCCGCGGTTGACCGTCCGCAACGCCTAGCCTGCGCCGGGAACCACTGGATGAATTGACAGTTGTGGCACCCCGGGGCACCGCCTAGATTGGGCACCCGAGGTGTGCGACGGCGTCGATCTGCCCTAGCCCGCCCCTACCAGATCGGCATCACTGTCCCGAGCAATTCGGGCCAGGAAGTTCCACGTGAAGAGGAGATGTTCGGTGAGCCTTCGTTTCGGGGTCCAGTTGTTCCCCTACCACAAGCCGTGGGTGGATCCTTCGACCCAGTTCGCTGATGATCTCCTGCTCATCGAGCACCTCGACCGGCTCGGCTATGACGAGGTGTTCATCGGTGAGCACCACTCCACCGGCTGGCAGAACATCGGCTCGCCCGAGCTGCTGATCGCGGCGGCCGCGGGACGCACGAACCAGATCACCTTCGGCACGGGCGTCAACTCGCTGCCCTACCACCACCCGTTCATCCTGGCGGACCGCATCGTGCAGCTGACGCACCTGGTCAAGGGCCGCTTCATCTGGGGTGTCGGCGCCGGCTCACTCGCCCAGGACGCCCACATCATCGGCATCGACCCGCTCGAGCAGCGTCGCATGACCGACGAGGCGCTCGAGGCGATCATGGCCCTGCTTGAGTACGACGGCCCCGTCACCCGCAAGACCGACTGGTTCGAGATCAATGACGCCCAGCTGCACCTGCGGCCCTACAACGGCACCATCGATATCCGCGTCGCTGCGCAGATGTCACCCTCGGGCCCCCGCCTCGCCGGCAAGTACGGCGTCGGGATCTTCCAGTTCGGCGTCATGGGCGCCACCGAGGGAAATCCGATCGCCGAGACTTGGGCAATCGCCGAAGAATCGGCCGTGCGGTACGGCAAGACCGTCGACCGCAACCGCTGGAGCGCCCTCCACATGATGCACATCGCCGAGACCGAGAAGGAGGCCCGCGCGCAGGTTCGCTGGGGTCTTCAGGACTGGGTCCGCTACATGGCCAACATCCTTCCGCTGGCCGCCACCGACCCCGACGACTTCGACGGCCTTATCGACGAGATGAACAAGACCATCTTCGTCATCGGCACGCCGGAGATGGCCCGCGAGCGGATCGAGACCATCCAGGAGAAGTCCGGCGGCCTCGGCTCGATCATCATCGGCAACACCGAGATCGCCAATCCCCAGCACACCCGTGACTCCTTTGAACTTCTCGCTCGCGAGGTGTTCCCGCACTTCACCGGCCAGGTGAAGGCGCGCACCGACGCCGTCGCCTCGATGAAGCAGTTCGGCAAGTCCGGCGAGCGGCTGCTTGCGGCGCACGACAAGGCACGTGCCGAGTACGCAGCAGAGAAGGCGGCAGACGCAGCCGCCAAGAGCTAGTTGGTCGTCCCACCCTTCCAAAATCAGTCCTACGAGCGAGGAGTCAGTCATGGGTCGTGTCGAGGGAAAGGTCGCCTTCATCACCGGGGCTGGCCGAGGCCAGGGTCGTAGCCACGCGGTGCGACTCGCGGAGGAGGGCGCCGACATCATTGCCACCGATATCTGCGCCCCCGTCGGCAGCGTCACCTACCCCATGTCGACCCTCGAGGATCTCGAGGAGACCGCCGCGATGGTGCGCGCCCTCGGGCGCAGGGCCTACACCGCGGTTGCGGACGTCCGCGACAGCAAGGCCCTCGACGCCGCGGTGGCGGGCGGGATCGCCGAACTCGGTGGGCTCGACATCGTCGTCGCCAACGCTGGCATCGCGAGCTACGCCGCGGCGCACGAGATCTCCGAGGACGCCTGGGACGAGATGATCGACATCAATCTCACCGGTGTCTGGAAGACCACGAAGGCCGTGACCCCTTACCTCATGGCCCAGAAGTCCGGCTCGATTGTGCTGATCAGCTCGGGTGCGGGCTTGATCGCCCCGGCGAATCTCGCGCACTACGTCTCGGCCAAGCACGGTGTCGTGGGTCTGATGCGCGCGCTCACCAATGAGCTCGGGCAGTACAACATCCGCTGCAACAGCATCCACCCCACCCAGGTCGACACTCCGATGATCATGCACGAGGAGATCTACAAGATGTTCCGGCCGGATCTCGAGTCGCCGGTGAAGGCCGACATCGTCGAGGTGTCCCGCAATATGAACCTCATCCCGGTTCCGTGGGTCGAGCCCGTGGACGTCTCCAACGCCGTGCTGTTCCTGGCCTCCGACGAGGCGCGTTACATCTCGGGCACCACGCTCACCGTCGACGCCGGCATCTGCGTCAAGGTCGGCTGATCATGGACGCCCAGGAGCGCTTCGCGAGGAACCCCGCTGGCGGGTTCTCGGACATCTCCACCTTCGACGGTCGCGTGGCAATCGTCACCGGCGGTGCGAACGGAATGGGCGAGGCTGTTGTTCACACCCTGTCGCGCCGAGGCGCGGTCGTGATTATCGCCGATCTCAATGTCGAGCGGGCTGCGATGGTGCAGGAAGAAGCATCGCGCGGAGGCCGCGAGGTCGTGTCGATCCCCACCGACGTGCGCGATGAGGAGCAGGTCAAGGAGCTCGTCGCCAAGGTCGTAGCCGACTACGGGCGCATCGACTTCCTCGACAACAACGCCGCCGACCTCGAGCTCACCGCATTCGACCCCGACCTCGTGGGAGTCGGGCTCGACACGTTCGAGGCGACGATGCGTGGCAACGTCACCGCGCCCTTCCTCTGCTGCAAGTACGTCATCCCCGAGATGCTCAAACTCGGGGCCGGAAGCATCGTCAACATGGCCTCCGTCAGCGGGATGCTTGGCGAGACAACCCTCACCGCCTACGGCATCTCCAAGGCGGCGATCATCCAGCTCACCAGGATGGTGGCGGTCCAGTACGGCAAGCAGGGAATCCGCTGCAACGCGATCGCTCCTTCGCTCATCAACACCCTGAATAACCAGAAGTACATGCCGGTGGAGTTCTGGCCGATCTATGAGCGTCACCACCTCACCGCCTACATCGGCGAAACTCAGGACATCGCCAATGTGGTGGCGTTCCTTGCCTCGGATGAGTCGCGGTTCATCACTGGCGCGCTGATTCCCGTCGACGGCGGCGCATCGGCGTCGGCCTCCATCGTGGCCGACCGACGCGGGTGACGACCTCCCAGGTTCGTTACGGGCGAGAGGAACTCGACGCGGGTCGTGAGCTCCGCATGTTCATCGGCGGGTCCTGGGTTGCGGCCGAGTCGGGCGAGATGCTCGGCTCGATCGACCCGTGCTCGGGCCGCGAATGGGTACACGCCCCATCCGCAGACGCCGCGGATGTCGACGCGGCGGTCGAGGCTGCGGCGTCGGCGATGTCGGGTGAGTGGGGACGTGTCAGCGGCAGCATGCGCGGCCGTTTGCTCGCTCGTCTCGCGGATCTCGTTGAGCGCGACGGTGAGCGCCTGGCCTCGATCGAGTCGATGGACAACGGCAAGCTGATCCGCGAGACGCGCGCGGTCATGAGCCAGGTTCCGGTGTGGTTGCGTTACTACTCCGGTCTCGCGGACAAGCTCGCGGGCGAGACGCTTCCGGTGGAAGACCCGACCATGCTCGTCTACACCGTGCGCGAGCCGGTGGGGGTTGTCGCGGCGATCGTGCCCTGGAACAACCCCATCATGATCATGGTGATGAAGGTGGCTCCGGCCCTCGCGGCCGGCTGTGCCGTGGTGATCAAGACTGCCGACCAGACCCCGGCGTCTACCCTCGCCTTCGCCGAGCTCGTCGAGGAGGCGGGCTTCCCTGCCGGTGCGTTCAA
The DNA here is from genome assembly GCA_009697815.1 of Actinomycetota bacterium. GTDB lineage: Bacteria > Actinomycetota > Actinomycetes > S36-B12 > CAIYMF01 > Longivirga. The sequence continues at coordinate 19,939 of WLRQ01000011.1, read as the reverse complement.
CGTGCTTACCGGTCCGGGGCTCCCGGCGGGTAGTGCCCTCGCCCGGCACCCGAAGGTCAACAAGGTGTCCTTCACCGGATCCACCGCGGTGGGCTCAAGTGTGATGAAGGACGCGGCTGATCACGTCGCCGAAGTCACCCTTGAGCTCGGTGGGAAGTCGCCGAACATCGTCTTCGCCGATGCTGATCTCGGCGCAGCGGCCAACGGGGTCATCGCGGGTGTCTTCGCCTCGTCCGGGCAGATGTGCATCGCGGGCGGGCGGCTGCTCGTCGAGCGGTCTGTCCACGACGAGCTCGTCGCCCGGCTCAAGGAGCGCGTGGAGCGGATCGTCCTCGGCGACCAGATGGATCCGCTCACCGAGATGGGCCCGCTCGTGAGCGCGGTGCAGCTCGCGCGGGTGCAGGACCTCACCGACAGTGCCGTGCGCGAGGGTGCCACCCTCGTCACCGGAGGTGGACGCGCAAGCGGTTCGGGGCTCGACGAGGGCTACTTCTTCCGCCCGACGATCTTCTCCGACGTCACCCCCGACATGCGGCTCGCTCGCGACGAGGTGTTCGGGCCGGTTCTCGTGGTGATCCCCTTCGACACCGAGGACGAGGCGCTGACCTTGGCCAACGACACCATCTTCGGTCTCGCGAGCGGTGTCTGGACCAAAGACATCCAGCGCGGACACCGCATGGCGCGCGGGATCCGGGCAGGGGTGGTCTGGCTCAACTGCTACCGCAATACCTCCCCGCACGTACCCTTCGGCGGAGTCGGCCAGAGCGGGTTCGGACGCGAAAACGGTGCTGCAGCAGTACTCGACTTCACTCACGTGAAGTCGGTGTGGGTCGACACCGCGGGTATCAGCCGCGATCCGTTCTCGATCCCACCGGCGCCGTCGAAGTAGCGGCGATCGGGTGGTCGCCCACCTGGCCGTCCCCAAGCGGGCCTAGGTCAGGCGGTCGTGATCACCACGGTGGCCCGGCCCTTCACGACCGGTTCGCCGCTGCGCGTTGCCGCGAGTTCGATGGTGGCCAGGGCGGGAGCTCCCTCTGGTGTCGCGATCTCGAGCACGTGTCCGGAGAGTTCGACGACATCGCCGATGAACAGCGGCGCGGTGAACCGCACCTCAAGGCTGCGTAGGTACTCGACACCGAACGTGTCGGTGAGCCACGCGGCGAGTAGGCCCGCCGTGAACTGGCCCATGGCGATAGGTCGGTCGAATCCGGCAGCCGCGGCTCGCGCGGGGTCATGATGCAGCGGGTTGAAATCGCCACCCGCACCGGCGAAACGCACGATGTCGGTTTGGGTGATGGGCCCGATCGTGCGGGGCTCGGGGTGCTCGCCGACTGCCGTAGTGCGGGGCGCTCTCACGTCGTCCCCCGCTCGATCAGGACCTCGCGCTGGCGAACCACGACATCGCCGTCGGCCTCGGTGAAGGTGGTCTCGAGAGTGATCAGGCGCATAGCGCCGGAGCGTCCGCCGGTGCGCATCTCGTCGGCGAGCACCACGCGCCTGGCCGTGAGTGACATCCCGGCGACAACGGGGCGCGAGTACTCCCACGAGGTGGAGCCGACGACGACGCGGGTCAGATCAAGGCCGAGCACCTCGAGCACTGCCGCGGGATCTCGCTGGTGGCCTGCGGCCACCACGTGGGTGGCGGTGGCGGCGATGGCGTCGAGCCCTCTGTCACCGGCTGCCGCGCGATCGCGGTGCACGGGATCGAGGGCGTGGGTGGCCCGGGCGAACTCGGCGATCTTGCCGCACTCGATGTCGAGGGTCAGCGTATCGATCACGGTTCCCACCAGACCGGTCTCGGGTCTGCTCTCGGTCACGGCTCACCCTGCCTCACGAGGCTCCCACATTTGGTCAGACCTAATGTAGTGTTCCGTTGCGAACCGGACAAGGTGGTGACCATGGATCTCTCCGACGCTGCCGACGAGGCGACGTTCCGCGCAGGTGCGCGCGAGTTTCTGGCGCGCTCATTACCCACCCTGCCCTGGCCCCAGCCCGACGACCTCCTCGAACGCGCCGCATTCTGGCGACGGTGGCAGTCGATGCTCGTCGAGGCGGGATACGCCGGCCTCACCTGGCCGGTTGAGCACGGTGGCCAGGGGCTTGACGAGCGGATGCGCGCGGTCTTCGCCCAGGAGTGCGACGACGCCGGTGCCCCCGATCGCCTCAACATGATCGGCGAGGACTTCTCAGGGCCCACGATCGCAGCCTTCGGGTCTGATCAGCAGCGGTCGCGCTACCTGCGTCCGATCCTCACGGGTGAGGAGATCTGGTGCCAGCTCTTCTCCGAGCCCGACTCCGGCTCCGACCTCGCCTCACTGCGCACCAAGGCCACCAAGGTCGAGGGCGGGTGGCGGATCCAGGGCCAGAAGATCTGGACGAGCCGCGCACAGATTGCCGCGCACGCGATCCTGTTGGCCCGCACCGGCGGCCCACGTCACTCGGGAATCACCTTCTTCCTCATGCCGATGGACAGTGTCGGTGTCACGGTTCGTCCACTGCGCCACATGCTCGGCGAGGCCGAGTTCAACGAGGTGTACCTCGACAATGTCTTCCTGTCCGACGACGCCGTCGTGGGTGAGGTCGACGACGGCTGGCGCGTGGCGATGGGCACTCTGGCGTTCGAGCGCGTCGCGATCGCCACTGGGCGGGTCAATACCACCAAGGCGATCGGCGACATCATCGCCGATGTGCGCGCCATGACCGATGATGACGGACACCCCCTCGGCGCCGACCCGAGCATCCGCCAGCACGTCGCCGATCTGTGGGCTCGCGCGTTGGTGCACCGGTTGATCGGCCAGCGGGTCATCACTGCGGTGGCCGCAGGTGCGACTCCGGGGCCCGTGGCCTCGATCGGCAAGTTGTACTTCTGCCCCCTTGTGGATGACCTCGCCGACTTCCGGCTCTCGCTCGAGCCCCTCGCCGACCAGTTCGATCTCGATGACGACGGTGCGGCCGCCCAGCGGTGGCTTCGACTGGCCAATCAGTCGCGTGGGTCGGCGATTGCCGGAGGCTCCACGTTCATCCAGCGCAATATCGTGGCCGAACGCATCCTGGGAATGCCGAGGGGATGAGGTGATCCGTCCCTGTCCGGCCCCGCAGACCTCGCGGCTCTCGCGATCCCGGGGTGGCCCGCGTCCTCAGTCGACCGGCATCTCGATTGTCGTCCGTGACTCCACCTCGACGACCGCCTCGGCGTACCCGTGCACATGCCGCTTCATCCGACGTACGGCGGCGTCGGCATCCTGTGCGCGGATCGCGTTGGTGACCCCGGTGTGCGCCCTGACCGTGACATCGCGCACCATCGCGTCGATGAAGCCCTGGTTGTCGGTGGCGGAGTAGATGGACCGCGACAGTGCGAGCATCACGCCGGTGAGCAACTCGTTGTGGCTGGCGAGGGCCACTGCCATGTGCCAGTCGACGTTGGCCTGCAGGAATTCGGCGAGCGAACCGTCCGCGGCGATGGCCACATTGGCGGCGTCGAGCCGGGCAAGGTCTTCGTCGGTGCGGTATCGCGCAGCCAACTGCGCACACGAGGGCTCGATCGCTTCGCGGGTCTCGAGCAGCGCCGCGAGCCGGATCTGGCGTCCCCGAATGAGCAAGTTGACCGTGCTGGCAACCGACTCCTGTCCGGGGGTCTGGACGAAGGCACCTCCGGCCCTACCAGTCTTGATCCGGACGAGCCCCTGTACCTCGAGGATGCGCAGCGCCTCGCGCACCGTGGTGCGGCTCATGTGGGTCTGCGTGACGAGTTCACGCTCGGGTGGCAGGGCAGTGCCTGGTGGGAACGCTCCGCGCAGGATGCGCTCGCGCAAGTCGTCGGCCAGGACGTCCGCAGCCTTAGGCGCCCTGATGGGCGCCATGGCCACCACGGTCTGGGTTGCGCCGGCCTCGGTCGGGCCTTGCTCTGGCATCTCGCCTCGCGTCGTTGATTGTTTGGTCCGACCCAAAGTAGCAGTGAGGGCGCTCGCGCCCGCGCTGCTGACGCGGGTCGTCACGAAGGAGAGTCATGCGCTGGACATTGTCTGAGGAGCAGGTGGCCTACCAAGCTGCCCTGCGTGACTGGCTCGCCCACGTCGCTCCCTCAAGCGTCGTGCGCGAGTGGCTCGACGACGGCGACGCGACGGGCTTCGAACAGCGGCTCCTCGCCGAGGGGTGGACAGGTGTCGGGATCCCTGAGCACCTCGGCGGCCAGGGGGGTGGGCTGCTCGAGGCGGCGCTGACGGCCGAGGAGCTCGCCCGCGCGGCCGCGCCCTCGGCCAGGTGGCTTGCCACCGCCCTTGCTGTGCCCGCACTGCTGGGGCGCCCCGACCTCGCGACTGGCTCACTCGAGGGCCGACCCGTCGTGCTGCTGATACCCGCGGAGCGTCTACCTTCACGAATGCGTCCTCTGAGCCTGGATGCAGCCGGCCGCGTCACCGGATCGGTGCCGAGAGTGCTTGCCGCACAAGGGGCTTCGACGTACGTTGTCGTGGTTGAGCGTGACGGCGATCGCTCGCTGCGCCTGGTCGCGGCTGACGCCGACGGCGTTCATCTCACGCCGCGCCGCCTGCTCGACCGCAGCAGATCGGTGGCCGACGTCACGCTCGATTCGGTGCCGTCCGAACCGCTTGAGGGTGATGTCGAGAGTGTGCTCGCGGAGATCTCGACTCTGTCTGCTGTGCTGGTGTCGGCGGATTCGCTCGGGGCTTCCGAGCGGATGCTCGAGCTCGCGGTCGACTACAGCAAGCAGCGTCACCAGTTCGGAGTGCCGATTGGCTCCTTCCAGGCCGTGAAGCACGCCGCGGCGACGATCTTGGTGGGCGTCGAGGCCGCCCGATCGGTCGTGTATTTCGCGGCCGCCTCCGTGCAGGCGCAAGGTCACGAGTATGAGATGCACGCAGCGGCGGCCAAGGCGCAGGTCACCGCCGAGGCCGCCCGTGCTGCCGATAGCGCCCTCACGATGCACGGTGCCATCGGCTACACCTGGGAGCACGACCTGCAGTTGTTTTACAAGCGGGCCAAACTCGACGAACACCTCTATGGCGACCCCGCGACATGGAACGACGTGCTCGCCACAGCACTGGCCCTGGTGCCGCCGACCACCTGACCGACCGCGCCTGGTCTTTGGTCAGTCCATTGGCTAGAGTTGCGATATTCGCCAGCGGCTCGATCCAGAGAGGACCGTTGTGGACTGCGCCCCGCAAGACCACGTCGCCCGGATCACCCTGGCGCCGCCGATCATCGTGTCCGGGAGTTGTTGATGTTCAGCCTCGCGGGCCGCTCGGCCCTGGTCACCGGTGCCGGGAACGGTATCGGCGCGGCCGTCGCGCGTGCCCTCGCCGATGCTGGGGCGGCGGTGCTCGTGAGTGATCTCGATCCGACGTCTGCCGCGGTGGTTGCAGCCGAGATCGTCGCTCGCGGTGGGCTGGCGCAGTCCTGCGCGCTCGACGTCCGCGACGAGGAGCAGGCTCGTCACGCCGCAGGCCAGGCTGCCGCGCTCGCCGGTGGCACTCTGCACATCGTGGTCAACAACGCCGGAGCTATCAGCCCGGCGATGTTCTCGAAGATGACCGGCGAGCAGTTCGATCTCGTGATGTCGATCCACGTGCGCGGGACCTTCACCGTGAGCCAGGCTGCCCTGGCATACCTGCCCGATGACGGCACCGGACGGATCATCAACGTGACGTCGGCGGCCGGCCTCGTGGGGACCATCGGCCAGGTGAACTACAGCGCCGCGAAGGCCGCCGTGGTGGGGCTCACGAAGTCCCTCGCCAAGGAACTGGCCCGCCGGCAGATCACGGTCAATGCGCTCGCACCACTTGCTGCCACCACCATGACCGAAACCGTGCGCACTGACGAGAAGCTCGCGGCGCTCACTCTTGCGCGCATCCCTCTCGGCCGCTGGGCCCAGCCCGACGAGATCGCAGGGGCCTTCGTGTTCTTCGCCTCCGACGCGGCCTCCTACATCACCGGCCAGGTCCTTCCGGTCGACGGCGGGACGGTGATCTGATGGGCACCACGAACCGAACCAGCCCGATGCTCCGCTCGGGGCGCGAGGCACTCATCGTCGAGGCCCTTCGCACTCCGATCGGGCGCTCCCATCCGGAGCGCGGCTGGTATCGCGACGTCCACCCCAACGTGATGCTCGGTGCGGTCTACACCGCTCTGTTGGGCGCGACGGGGCTCGCTCCCACCGATGTCGAAGATCTCGTCATCGGGTGTACCGCACCCTTCGGTGAGCAGTCGCGCAATGTGGCGAGAAACGCGTGGCTGCAGGCCGGGTACCCGCCAGAGATCCCAGCGACAGTCCTCGACCGCCGCTGCGGGTCGGCTCAGACTGCGGTCGAGATGGCCGCGGCACTCGTCGCGTCGGGAACGCACGACATCGTCGTGGCGGGCGGCATCGAGCACATGGGCCATGTCCCGATGGATTCCCCTGTCAAGATCTCCGAAATGTATGGCGACCCGTGGCCCGCCGAGTTGCGTGCCCTGTACGACTTCGTCCCCCAGGGTGAGAGCGCCGAACTCATCGCCGATCAGTGGGGCATCTCGCGCGCGGAGATGGACGAGTTTGCGGTCCGCTCACATGCGCTCGCAGCTGCTGCGATCGAGTCCGGCCGCTTTACTCGCGAGATGATCCCCCTCGACCTCGACGGAGCGCTGCGCGTGAGCGACCAGCCCGTGCGCCCCGGCACCGACCTCGAGACCCTGGCCGGGCTCAAGCCAGTCTTCCGCGTTGACGGTGGCATCACTGCCGGGTCGTCGTCGCCGATCAGCGACGGTGCGGCCGGGGTCGTCGTCGCCTCACGCGACGCTGTCAACCGCCACGGGCTTCGGCCCAGGGCGCGCGTCCTCGACCAGACCACCGTCGGTGTCGACCCGGTCATCATGCTGACCGGCCCGATTCCCGCCACGCGCAAACTCCTCGAGCGCAATGGCATGAGCATCAACGACATCGACCTGTTCGAGATCAACGAAGCGTTCAGCTCGGTCGTGCTCGCATGGGAGCGCGAGCTTCGGCCGGACATGGACCGCGTCAACGTCAACGGCGGCGCGATCGCGATGGGCCATCCCGTCGGAGCGACGGGTGCGCGGATGTTCGCCACACTGATTGCCGAGATGGAGCGACGCGACGTCGAGATCGGCCTGATCACCATGTGCTGCGGCGGAGGCCTCGGCACCGCCACCCTGATCCAGCGGACAGACGCCTGACCCACGCACGACCTACATCTCGTACCCACCACCAGGAGCATCAGCATGAGCAATCGCGTCGCACTCGTCACCGGAGCTGCACAGGGCATCGGTCGTGGTATCGCGATGTCATTGGCGCAGCAGGGTTTTCGCGTGGCCATCGCGGATCTCAACACTGAGGTCGCCGCGGCGACCGCAGCCGAGATCAGGGCCGCCGGCGCGGATGCCATCGAGGTCCGGATGGATGTCACGAATACCGCCTCCGTGCGTGAGGCTGTCGCCGCCGTCGAGGCGGGCCTCGGACCCGTCGAGGTCGTGGTGAACAACGCCGGCTGGGACGACTTCATGTCGTTCGTCGACACCACCGAGGAGTTCTGGGACAAGGTGCTCGACGTGAACTTCAAGGGCATGCTGCGTGTCACCCACGCTGTGCTGCCGGGCATGATCGAGCGTCGCTTCGGTCGGGTGGTCAACATCGGCTCCGACGCCGGACGAGTTGGCTCCTCACTCGAGGCGGTCTACTCCGGCGCCAAGGGCGGGATCATCGCCTTCACCAAGACCCTCGCCCGCGAGGTCGCCACCAAGGGGATCACCGCCAACACTGTGTGCCCCGGGCCCACGGACACTCCGGCTCTGCGGCACTTCGTCGACAAGTCGGGCGACGACGCCGACAAGGTCATCGGGGCGATGACCCGCCTCGTGCCGATGAAGCGCCTCGGATCGCCCGAGGATGTTGGTCCGGCCGTCGCCTTCCTCGCATCGGACGCGGCCTCATTCATCACCGGCCAGACGCTGTCCGTCAGCGGCGGACTGACGATGGCCTGAGCCGATCTGCCCCGCAGATCGATGCGGTCACGCGAATCCCACGATGCTGAGGACAATGTCGCCATGACCAACACTCCTTCCGGCTCCGCCTCGCTCTGGCACGAGTCGGGCGACTACACCGACATCGTCTACGCGACGACCGCCGACGGCATCGCGAAGATCACGATCAACCGCCCTGAGGTTCACAACGCCTTCAGGCCGCAGACGCTGATCGAGGTCTCCGACGCGCTCACGACGGCGCGCGAGGATGAGTCCGTTGGCGTCATCATCCTCACCGGTGCGGGCGACGACGCGTTCTGCTCCGGCGGTGATCAGCGCGTGCGCGGTGACAGCGGTTACAAGACCGACTCGTCGGCCACCGGGCGTTTTCATGTCACCGACCTGCACGTGCAGATGCGTCGCTGCCCGAAGCCGATCGTCGCGATGGTGGCGGGCTGGGCTATCGGAGGCGGCCACGTCCTCCACCTCGTATGCGATCTCACGATCGCGGCCGACAACGCCCGTTTCGGACAGGTGGGCCCCAAGGTCGGGTCCTTCGACGGTGGTTTCGGTGCGAGTTCCTTGGCTCAACTGGTAGGGATGAAGAAGGCTAAGGAGATCTGGTTCCTGTGCCGTCAGTACGACGCGCAGCAGGCCCTGGACATGGGGTTGATCAACACCATCGTGCCGCTGGCCGAACTCGAGGCCGAGACCGTGCGCTGGTGCCGCGAGATGCTTGCCCTCTCACCCTTCGCGCTCCGGCTCATGAAGGCGAGCTTCCACGCCGCCGAGGACGGCTATGCGGGGATTCAGCAACTCGCCCACGACGCCAACCTACTCTTCTACGGCTCGGCAGAGGCGCAGGAGGGCCGAGAAGCCTTCAAGGACAAGCGAACCCCGGACTTCGGTCAGTTCCCTCATCGGGCCTGATGCGCCCCGACCACCACCACGAGAACCGACAAGGCAGGAGAGCCATCGTGAACGCCGCAGGTTCCGACGAGGTCGTCAGTTGGCGTACGACATCCCCGGGGGTCGTGGTGGTCACGATGGACCGTCCACCAGCGAACGCTCTCGGGATCTCGATCCTCGATGGCCTTCACGCCGCGATCGATGCCGCCGAACTCGCGGGCGACGTCCACGTGATGATCCTCGAGTCCGCGCTCGAGGGGTTCTTCGTGGCGGGCGCCGATATCAAGCACCTCGCGACGATCGACGCCCCCAGCTTCATGGCATACGGCGACCGCATGCGTGCGGCGAACGACCGGCTGGCGGCTGCTCCCTGGATCTCCATCGCGGCCATCGACGGCCTCGCGCTCGGCGGTGGCCTTGAGCTCGCGATGGCCGCGACGATGCGCGTGGGCAGTTCGCGCGCCCGCTTCGGCCTGCCCGAGGTCAAACTCGGTCTCATCCCGGGCGCCGGTGGCACACAGCGACTTCCGCGTCTGGTCGGGATGGGCCGTGCGCTCGACATCATGCTGACCGCGCGGCAGGTGCCCGCCGACGAGGCACTCGCGATCGGGCTCATCGACCGTCTTGTCGAAGGTGATGTGCTCGAGGCGGCCCTGACCCTCGCGGGCGAGCTGCGGTCATCGTCGCTGCCCGCTCAGCTTGCGGCGGTGCGCGCGGTTGCAGCCTCGGCCGATCTGACTCTCGAGGCAGGTATGGCGGCTGAGGTCGCAGAGGAGCAGGGCTTGTTCGAGCACGGCGACGCCGCCGAGGGCATTACCGCATTCGTCGAGAGGCGCCAGCCGCGTTTCGCCTAGCCGGCGGCTGGCACCTCTCGGATGATCAGTTGCCGCGGTAGGGCGAGAAGTCGGGTGCGCGCTTCTCGCTGAAGGCGGCGATGCCCTCCTGCGCTTCGGCGGTTTCGCCGAACATCTTCAGGCTGGAGTAGGCCATCTGCCCGATCGCCGCGAAGTGCTCGGTGTCGGTGTTGAACGACTGCTTGAGGATCTTCAGCGCCGTCGGCGAGAGCATGAGGATCTCGTCGGCCCAGGCACGCACCTCGTCGCGTAGCTGGTCGGGGGCCACCACCTTGTTCACGAGGCCCCAGTCGAAGGCCTGCTGGGCGCTGTAGCGCCGGCACAGGAACCAGATCTCGCGGGCGCGCTTCTCGCCAATGGCGCGGGCCATGAGGCCGGTGCCGAAGCCGGCGTCGAAGGAACCGACGCGAGGGCCGTTCTGGCCGAAGATCGCGGTGTCGGAGGAGATCGTGAGGTCGCAGAGCAGGTGCAGGACGTGGCCGCCGCCGATCGCGAACCCGTTCACCGCGGCGATGGTCGGCTTCGGGACGTCGCGGATGACCCGGTGAAGGGCGTCGACCTCAAACAAGCCACTCACGGAGGGGCCGTAGTCGCCTGTTTCGGCGCGCTGCTTCTGGTCGCCTCCGGTGCAGAAGGCCTTCTCGCCCGCGCCGGTGAGGGCGATGGCGCCGACCTCGTCGCTGCCCCACGCGCGCTTGAAGCACAGCACGAGCTCATCGACAGTGCGTGCGCGGAAGGAGTTGTACCTGTCCGGCCGGTTGATCGTGATCCAGGCCAGTCCGTTGTCGACCTCGTAGGTGACGTCAGTGAACTCATCCATGACGGGGATCCGTCCTTCCGGGTGCGGTGCGTGCGGGGAGCCGGGCGAGAACCGGGTGGCTAGTCAAATGGACTGACCATTTGGAATATTAGCAAGGCGCTCAGGCCAGATCAACGTCCATGCCGTCGTCACGAGGGGCCCGGGTGGTCCTAGGGTTCAGGAACTGAGCACTGGGCACTGAGCACTGGGCACTGAGCACTGAGGAGGGTCGTGGAGGTCAATCAGGTGGTCGAGTCCGTCGGTCGCGAGGGGTCGGCTGTGAACGCCGTGAACGCCGTGAGCGCTGTGAAGGCCGTGAACTCTGGGGACGCCAGCGCCCTCACGGTCGGGATCTCGCTGCCCTGGGATGTTCTGATGTCGGCTGACCCGGTTCGCCGTCGGGCGCTCCTCGCGTCGGTCGCCGACTCCGGCATCGATGTGGTCACCGTCGGCGACCACATCAGCTTCCACGGCGGTGTCGGGTTCGAGGGCATGGTCACCGCCTCGACCGTGCTCGCCACGCACGACCGGCTTCCGGTGTTGATCGGCGTCTACCTGCTCGGCCTGCGGCACCCCATGCTGGCGGCCCGCCAAATCTCAACGCTCACGGGAATGGCCCCGGGTCGGCTGATTCTCGGTGTGGGTGTCGGCGGCGATGACCGCCGCGAGATTGCGAACACCGGAATCGACCCCTCAACGCGGGGGCGCAGGGTCGATGAGTCACTAGGCCTGCTGCGACGCCTCCTTGATGGTGAGGAGGTGACGCACGAGGGCGAGTTCTTCTCACTCGATCGCGCCAAGATCTTGCCGACACCCGAGCCGCAGGTTCCGATGGTGATCGGTGGCAAGGGCGAGGTTGCCGTCCGTCGGACGGCTGCCCTCGGCGACGGCTGGCTCGGGATCTTCGCGACCGCACGGCGCTTCACCGAGACACGCGAGCAAATCCTCGAGGAGGCTGACCGAATTGGACGTGCCACACCGCCCACATGGTTCGGAGTGAGCGCATGGTGCGGGCTGGACGACGACCGCGTGAAGGCCGAGGCGACCCTGTCCGCCGACCTCGAGGACCTCTACGGCATGTCGTACGACAAGATCCGGCACCTCGCACCGGCGGGCGACGCTCGCCACGTGGCCGAGTGGCTCATGCCCTTCATCGAGGGCGGGGCCGGCCACGTCACTCTTGTGCCGGCCGGGCCCTGCGCAGAGGCCGGTGTGGAGATGGTGGCCGAGGTTGCATCCATCCTGAGGTCGACTGCGTCGCGCACCTGAGCGCGTCGTCCAGGAAGCAGTGACCGATACATCCGAACATGGCGTGAGGCCCGGTCCGATGGACCGGGCCTCACGCCATGTTGGTGCGGTGGTGCTGTGGATCAGCTGCCGTCGGCCTCGTCGCGCTCGCGGCCGAGGCTGAGCAACAACTCCTGGTGCAGTTCCATCCAGATGTCGTGGTACGAGCCGCTCAGGGGCTTGTACAGCGCCTTGTCGTCGCCGCCGAGCACGAGGGACTCGGCATCGTCGAGACGTGTCTGGTAGGACGAGAGCCACGGGTTCGCGAGTGCGGCCCTGGTGAGTGACTTGCCGATCTCGGCGTTGAGGTCCTCGAGTCGGTCGTTGATTCCCGAGGCGCCGTTCTGGGCATCGGTGCACAGCACCTTGAGGGACTCGTTCAGGCGAAGGAACGCGGTGTACGCGCCACTGAGCTCAGGGTTGCGGGTGCGCACATCGCGGAGCGTGGCCGCGTGTGAGCCATTCCCCTCGGGCGTGAGCGCCCACCCGGTCATCCGCCCGGTGATCTCGCGGGCGTGGCCGCCCTCGGCCAGGCGCGCCAGTGACGCCGTGACGTCGCTGCCCGACAGGCCGCTGAACTCGGCGATCGCATCGACGCTCGACAGGCCCTTGATCCGCAGTGCGTGGGCTGCGGGGAAGTCGGCCACGGGCAGCGGCAGGGGAACCGGGACGGCCCACGAACCGGTGAGGAAGAGCCGCGGGATCATCTCGGCGGCGACACCGCCGGTGATCTGGTCGTAGCTTCCCTCGGTCATCGGGTGAAGGTCGAAGAAGCGGTGGTTGGCCACCAGTTCGTCGTAGAGACCGGCCGCGCGGACGAAGGGCAGGATGAACCCGGCCGTGTAGGTGAGGGCGCCCGCGAGGATCTTCTCGCGAGTCGTCATCGACGCGATCTTGCGGTAGAGGGTGGACGCGATCGAGGCGATGCTCGTGCGCAGAGTGGCCATGTCCGACAGCGTCAGGGTCTTGATGTCGGACATGGGGGTGTCGAACTCCTGGCGCGTGTACACCGCGACACCGTTGACGAACGGCAGGTAGTTCGCGGGGTTCGTGAACACGTTCGAGAGGTCGGTGACGCTGACCTCGAGCCCGGTGTTCGGGGGGAAGAACATCGCGAGGGTCACCGCGTAGGGCAGGCCCTCAGTGACGTCGCTCCACGGGTACGCCTTCTCGTTGATGAAGACATCGCGGACGATGACGAACCCACCGTCGTCGGTGGGGTAGGGGCCGCTGTCGCCGAGGCCGAGCCGGTTGTCGAAGTGCAACAGGAAGCCGAGGAGCTCGGTGGAGGCGTTGAACAACTGGAAGGTATCGCGGTCGGCGTCGTTGTCCAGTGCAATGCGGTCGGAAACGAAGCGGTCAATCCACGAACGCTCGAGGAGCTCGGCACGGTAGCCCTTCATCGAGGTGTAGATCTCGCCGCCGTTCCAGAGACCCTGGTACACGCGGCGGACCCGCGAGAGGGAGTCGACGACACGATCGGCGCCATAGGCGGCGTCGTGGAGGCCGAGCTCGATCGCGATTCCGCGGCCGAAGAACGGCGAGCAGGCCAGGGCCCAGGCGTGGAGCAGGTTGATCTTGGTGCCGATCTCGTTCTTGGCGCGGGCGCCAAGCGCGATCATGCCGTCGACGCCGATGCGCTCCTCGATGAGCTCGATCCACTCGGGGAAGGTGAACCAGCAGTTGAGGATGCCCAGCGCTTCGTACTCCTGGCGCGGGATGAGGCCGGACTCGCCCTCGGTCGCGCGGGCGGCAAGTGCGTCCCACTCGTTCCAGGCGAGGTAGCTCAGGTACTCGTTGACCTCGAGTGGGGTGATCCGACGACGCACACTCTCATCGGTCACGAACAAGACGTCCGTGGTGAGCTTCGAGCGCATGATCTTGTCGCCCTCGTCGCCGTGGGGCACCACACCCTGGTAGTTGGCCAGCAGCGCCATGATCTGCTCGAGCATCTCCGGGGGCATTCCCTCGGCCACGACGACGGGGGTGTCGTCGACCGGCGCGCCAACCTCGACGCTGATCGAGCCCTGAGGCCGCGCGGAGACGTCCATGCGCAGGCGCACACCGTCGGCGGGGATGACCTCGCCGCGTGCGGTGCGAACGCCCTTGGAGAACGAGGCCGTCATGATGCAGGGGATGCCGTACTCGCGGCAGACGATGCCCAGGTGGCTCTCGGGCGCGCCCTGAAGGGTGATGACACCCTTCACTCCTGCGTTGAGGGCAAGGGTGAGGAATGTCGTGGTGCCACCGCGGGCCAGCACGATGACCTCTTCGGGGTGCTCTTCGTTCTCGATGAACGCGATGACGTCCGCCGGGGTCTCGAGCCACTTGGCCCTGCCCTCGACGACAGTGGGGTGCTCATAGACGTTGAGCCCTTGGGCTACGGGCTCGAATGTCACAGGTGCGTCGGTCATCGGTGTTCCTCCGGGTTTTGGGGTCGCGCCGGCGCTGGCGCGACGTCCACCCCGACAGAGCAGTGTGGCGCCGGTCACTCCGACTTGGTAAGACCATAGGACAGATTGCCCAGCCTGACAACGGCTAGCCGCCTCGTCTTGGACCCATGATCGGCTCGACCAGATGGTGCCCCAGGGGTACCAATCAGGGTGGTTCGGACGCGGGTATTGGTAAGACCATATTTAATGTTGACTCAATTAGCGTCCACCACCTAGCCTCGCGATAATCCCCTTGCGCCCTCCGCGCACTTAGTACCGAGGAGATCCTGTGCCCAGTTCCGTGCTCAGTTCCCAGATCAACCTCATGGATCTGCAGGCCTGGTCCGACGATGCCGAGCTAGGTCTGCTGGCCCGGCTTCGGCGCGAGGACCCCCTGCACTGGAGCGACCTCCCCGACGGTGACGGATTCTGGAGCCTCACCCGCTACGAGGATGTTCGCAACGGCGCCACCGAAGCCCGGATTCTGTCCTCCGCGCAGGGCACCCAGATCGTCAGCCGCAAGGTCGAGGGGCACCTCCAGAGCCTGCACAACATGGACGATCCGCAGCACGCGCCACTGCGCAAGGTCACCATCGCCCACCTGCGTGCCGTGAAAGTGCGCGAGTGGCAGGAGGCAATCGACGCCAGTGTCAGCACCCTGATCGATGACGCGACGGCGCAGCAGGGCGCGTTTGACCTCGTCGACGTGGTGTCGGCCCGCCTGCCCATGCTGGTGCTGGCCCGCGTGCTCGGCGTGCCTGCCGAAGATGGCCCGCGCATGGTTGATTGGACCAACCGTCTCACCAGTGCCGATCCCGACAAGAGCGTCGACGCATCCGAGCTCGTCCACGTGCGCGACGAGCTCCTCGGCTACTTCAAGCAACTGGTCGAGGAACGTCGCGCCAGGCCGCAGGAAGACCTGATCACCGTGCTGGTGCAGGGCAAGGTCGAAGACCGGCCGCTGACGTGGGACGAGATCGCTGCCTACATCATCCTTCTCGTCGCGGCAGGCAACGAGACCACGCGCCAGTCACTCTCGGGCGGCACCATTGCCCTCGCCGCGATTCCTGGCTCATGGCAGAGACTCGCGAAGGAGGAGCACCTGCTCGGGCTCACCATCGAGGAGATGCTGCGCTACGTCTCACCCGTGGGCGCCATGCGGCGCACGGCGTCAGAGGATCTCGAGCTGCACGGTCAGACGGTGCGGGCGGGCGAGAAGGTCGTCCTGTGGTTCTCCGCTGCCAATCGCGACCCCGAGTTGTTCGCCGACCCCGACACCTTCGTGCTCGACCGCACCCCCAACGAGCACCTCACGTTCGGGTGGGGCGTGCATTTCTGTCTCGGTGCGCACCTGGCGCGGGCCGAGATGGCCTCCTTCTACCGCGGCATGCTCGACCGTGGTCTCACCCTGGAGATTGCCGGAACCCCGGAGCGGTTGCGCCACAACATCTTTCGTGGTTGGACGAACGTTCCGGTCACCGTGCAGGAACTCCGCCACTCGTGAGCGCGCCGGCCCTTGTCGAGATCCCGTCCGGGAGTTGCTTCGTCGGCGGAACGTGGCTCGCGGTGTCCGGCGAGTCCTTGATCGAGGTCATTGACCCGGCGACCGAGGCAGTGATCGCTCGGGTTCCCGAGGCGTCGCAGGCCACCATCGCCGCTGCCTTCGCCGCTGCCCGGGACGTGCAGCCGTCTTGGTCGGCGATGGCACCTGAGGCCAGGGGTGCCGTGCTCGATCGGCTTGCCGAGCAGATCGAACTGCACGGGGAGCAGCTCGCCAGACTTGCGAGCTCGGAGATCGGGATGCCGATCCGCGACTCCCGGGCTGGCCAGGTGCGCTTCCCTGTTGCGGTGTTGAAGGTCTACGCCGACCTCGCCCGCGACTACCCCTGGGAGGAGCGCGACGCGTCGGGCACCACACTCCGCCGCGAGGCCGCGGGCGTCGTGCTCGCGATCACTCCCTGGAACTTCCCGGTGCACCAGATCATCGCCAAGATCGCGCCGGCTCTCGTCGCCGGATGCACCGTGGTGCTCAAGCCCTCCGAGCTCACGCCCATGAACGCTCTGTTTATCGCCGAGCTCGCCCGTCGGGCCGGTCTACCTGCCGGAGCGTTCAACGTCGTCACGGGCACCGGGCCCCTCGCGGGCCAGGCGCTTCTCACCTCGGGCGCCTTCGATGTCGTGTCCTTCACCGGCTCGCTCGCGGTGGGTCGGCATGTCGGTGCCACTGCGGGGGCCGCAATCGTGCGCGCCACCCTCGAACTCGGTGGCAAGTCACCTGCGCTCGTCGCGCCGGATGCCGATCTCGACATCGCAGTGGCCACCACGGTGCGCAACTGTTTCGTCAACGCGGGCCAGAAGTGCAATGCGCCCACGCGCCTGCTCGTTCCCGAGGATCAGCGCCAGGCGGCGGTCGAGATCGCGTTGCGCACGGCCCGCGAGTACGTGATCGGCGACCCTCAAGACGACGACACCACCATGGGGCCGGTGTCATCCGCCGCTGCGCGCGATCGGATTCGGGGCTTCGTGCAACGTGCCCGCGATGCCGGTGCCACCGTTCACGACACGGCCAGTTCACTTCCGTCACGTGGCTACTTCGTGAGCCCCACGGTGATCACCGATGTCGCGCAATCCTCCGAGATCGTGCAGGAGGAGGTGTTCGGGCCCGTGCTGGTGATCCAGGGTTACACGTCGCTGGATGAGGCTGTCGGGCTCGCGAACGACTCCCCCTATGGGCTCTCTGCCGAGGTGTGGTCGGCCGACGTCGGCACGGTGCGCGCACTCGCGCGCACCATCCGTGCCGGGCAGGTTAGGGTCAACGGCGTGCGTACTCCCATGCCTCCTGTGTCTCCGTTCGGGGGCATGAAGAATTCCGGTATCGGCCGCGAGCTCGGACCGCTCGGTCTCGAGGAGTTCGTCGAAGTCAAGGCCATCCTCGGCGACCCCCAATCGTGACCGGGCCCGCAGATCGCCATCTCCGCTTCGACGGGGTGCGCAATATGCGCGATGTCGGCGGTCTCGTGACCTCCGATGGACGCCTGATCCGGCGTGGTGAACTCTTCCGCGCCGAGGCGCTCGCGGCGCCCGGCAGCGGTGAGGCCTACGCGGAGCACTCCGACGCCCTTGCCGCACATCTGGAGCCGTTGGGATTGCGCACGGTGATCGACCTGCGCACCGCGCTCGAGTGCGAGCGCATCAAAGGGCTGTGGGCCTCCACGGCGGGTGCTCGAGTGATCGAGGTTCCCATCCCCGAGGGTGCGCCGGGCTCGGACAACGACATCTTCGCCATGCTCCTCGATGGTCGGCTGAGCCACCTGACCGCCGAACGCCTCGGCCAGTTCTACATCGAGGCCCTGAGTCGTCGCCCTCGTGAATTCGCCACCGCGATCTCGATCATTGCCGACCAGGCCCAGCGGCCTTTGCTCATCCACTGCACCGGCGGCAAGGATCGCACCGGGCTCGCGGTGGCTCTGCTCCTCGACGTCCTCGGGGTGCCGCTCGAGGTGATTGTCGACGACTACGTCCAGACCGGGCGCAACCGGCCCGATCGCGCGCAGGGCTTCGTGGAGATGTTCGCCGAGGCCGGAGTTGCGATCGAGGACGCGCGCGTCCTGTTCGAGACACCCGCGGAGGCCATGGAGATCGCCCTTGCGTTCATCTACGAGAAGTACGGGTCCGCGGGGGCCTATCTCGTGGCAGAGGGCGGCATCGACGAATCCGTTCTCACGCGGTTGCGTGAGGGGCTCCTCGAGCCCGAGGCCGTTCGCTAGGTCGTGACGGTGCCTCGAACTGCGCTCTTCCCGCTGTGCTCTGGAGACCCATTCATCGGTTGAAGTGAGACGTCGATCGCGCTGTATTCCGTCAGGCTCAGTCCTACTGGCAGCGTGTAGACCCCACGGCCGTCGGCACCGAGCACCCCGAGGGCGACCAGGTGGTTGTGGGCGAGGTCCATGAGCCACACCTCGTAGAACGCCCCGGGCCAGGCCGCAAGATGCTCGACGGTCAGCGTCATGGTGCGCATATGCGCCGAATCGGATCGTAGGACCGCTTGGCCGGTCGCGGCGGGGGTGTCGAGTCCGCGGAGAATTGATACCGACACCTGGCCCACCTGCGTTGGTGGGGGAGTTGTCGCGGTTCGCGCGAACGTCCAGGTGCCGCCGGCCCCGAGCAGCAGACCCACGACCGCCGCTGCGGCCAACGACATGGCCCATCGTCCGCGACCTGGCCGCTGGCTGGCGACTGGCAGGACATCAGCGACTGGCGCTGACGAGGCCGGGGGCACATCATCGCGATGGATCTCCTCGACGATGCGCTTCCATACGGCGTCGGGTGGAGCAACCGGGTAATCGTCGCCCTGAATCGTCCGGGCTGTGGCCACTACCGCACCGAGTTTGGCGACCTCGGCGCGACACTGAGCGCAGGTGGACAGATGTGCCGCTTGGTCGGCCGCTACTGATGTCTCTCCCAGTGCGATCAGGGCGAGGGTGGTGTCGTCATAGTGAGTCACGGTCCGCCTCCAATCGCATGCGTAGCCGACCTAGCGATCTCTTGATGTGGCTCTTCACGGTACCCAGCGGCAGGCTCAACCGAGAGGCGATCTGTGCGTGGGTGAGGTCTTGGAAGAAAGCCATTTCTATGATCAGTTTGGCAGGGTCTCCGAGCGCCGCGATTTCGGCCGCGAGCAGTATCCGATCTGTCACCCGATCCATTGACGCCGAATCGGGAAGGTCGGGTCTCGTCACGGCACTCACGGCACCGACGGCCTTGCTCTCACGGATTCTAGTTGCCCAGCAGTCTGCGATGGTATTTCGAGTGATGCCGACGAGCCAGCCAGCGAGGGCGCCTGCCGCGGGGTTGTATGTGTGCCGCCCGCGCCACGCTCCGATGAACACCTGCTGAGTCACTTCCTCGGCGTCTTCGCGGTTGCCCAGCGACCTCAGCGCGAGCGTGAAGACCAGTGGCGACCACCGCGCGTAGGCCTCCGACAGGCAGCCTTCATCACCGTCGCGGAAGCCGAGCGCGACCTCTGGATCAGAAAGCATGGACCAAGACTGGCAGAGCGGGAACCGGACGCCACTTGAGGCGCCCTCAGCCGCGCCCACGTGTGTGTGGAACGCCACGGCGTCGATCACCATGGTGCTCACCGACACCGCATCTCCCTTCCTTCTGCATCTTCCCGTCTACGTGGTCTTCCCCCGGGGAGATTCATTTGGATGCATCGGGAAGATCCGAGTTCACGGTCCTGATGGTGACGATGGAGGGTCACAGCAGCGGTCACGCTCGGTACCAAGCCGCTCTCTGGAGTGCTTGCCCCGTATGCCGATAAGTGGAACACGAACTGGAACGACTACAACATCGTCACCCACGCCGTGTTCGCGGTGTTGGGGGCGAAGCCCAAGTCCGCCGTCGGTGTCCTGGCCAACGGCAATGTGGCTCTGACCGCGTTCATCCCCAATGACCGCGCGCTCCAGATCCTCGTCACGCAGATCACCGGCAAGAGCGTCGTGTCAGAGCACAACGTGTGAGCGGCCCTCTGGAACCCGAGGATACCGACTAGTTCTCGTCGGCTATCAACAGTGCGTCGGCCAGGCGGTTCATATCCTCGACCGCGAGATCTCCCGCCTCGACGAGATAGCGGGACCCGCCTCCGTAGCGCTCGTCGAGGTGGCCGAGTGTCAGTTCCATGG
>WLRQ01000109.1 GCA_009697815.1 Actinomycetota bacterium | reverse complement strand
CGGGCACGACGCCTCGATCAACATCATGCGCCGGATACTGCAGTCCGAGGGTTCCGAGGTCGTCCACCTCGGACACGACCGCAGTGTCGAACAGGTGGTCCGCGCGGCGGTCCAGGAGGACGTCCAGGGAATCGCGATCTCGTCCTACCAGGGCGGACATGTCGAGTACTTCACCTATCTCGCCGACCTCCTCGCCGACGAAGGCGCGTCACACATCAAGATCTACGGTGGCGGCGGCGGCGTCATCGTTCCCGACGAGATCGCGGTCCTCGCCGAGCGAGGGGTTCGCATCTTCTCCCCCGAGGACGGTCAGCGGCTCGGACTCGTCGGCATGATCAGCGCGATCGTGCACGAATGTGATGTCGACCTCGCCACCGACGAGCCGGCGATCTCCGACATCCTCGGCGGCGATGAGCGCTCACTCGCCCGCGCGATCACTGTGCTCGAAGCCGGTCGCGCCTCCGAGGCCTTCCGGGCCGACGTCCTCGCCGCGGCTTCCCGCAGCACAGCACCGGTGTTGGGCATCACAGGCACCGGCGGCTCGGGCAAGTCGAGCCTCACGGACGAGCTTTTGCGCCGCCTTCGGCTGGATCAAGAGGGCAAGGTACGCGTGGCCGTGATCGCCGTCGATCCCACTCGTCGACGTGGTGGTGGAGCACTTCTCGGCGACCGCATCCGCATGAACTCGATCATCTCCGGCCAGGTGTTCTTCCGGTCCATGGCCACACGAGGCGCCTCCGAGGTTCCCGAGAACCTCGCCGACACGATCGCCGCG
This sequence comes from Actinomycetota bacterium, assembly GCA_009697815.1. Classification (GTDB taxonomy): domain Bacteria; phylum Actinomycetota; class Actinomycetes; order S36-B12; family CAIYMF01; genus Longivirga. Next base: position 3,133 of record WLRQ01000109.1, on the reverse strand, counting down.
TGCAAGGCAGCGGGATACGACCTTGTCATCGTCGAGACCCCCGGTATCGGCCAGGGCGACGCCGGGATCATCCCGTTCGTTGATGCCTCGCTTTATGTCATGACACCCGAGTTCGGCGCAGCCTCCCAACTCGAGAAGATCGACATGCTCGACTTCGCCGACGTGATCGCGATCAACAAGTTCGAGCGTCGCGGCGCTGAGGATGCCCTTCGCGACGTGTCGCGCCAGATGGTGCGCAACCGCAACGCCTTCGGCCAAACCTGGGAGAGCATGCCGGTCTTCGGAACCTCCGCGGCCAGGTTCGACGACGACGGCGTCACGGCGCTCTACCACCACCTACGTAATCTGCTCTCCGCCAAGGGACTCAAGGTGTCGACGGGGCTGCTCGCCACGGTCGAGACCAAGGTGTCCACCGCCCTCTCCACCGTTGTGCCGGCCGCACGCGTGCGCTATCTCGCGGAGGTGGCCGATAGCGTGCGCAAGCACCACGTCGACACGGAGACCCAGGTCGAGGCCGTGCGCCGCCGCCAGCACCTGCGCACTGCTCGTCAGCTCTTGAGTGATAACGGCGACGATGTCGCTGCCATCGAATCCCTGCTCGCGCGTACTGAGCGCGCGGTGAGCCCCGAGGTCGACTCGGAACTGAGCCAGTGGGCACAGATCGCGGCCGACTACTCCGGCGACGAACTTGTCGTGACCATCCGCGACACCGAACTCCGCACTCCGCTACGCCGCACGACCTTGTCGGGCACCGTCTTGCCGCGCGTGGCACTTCCCCCGTCCGACGACGACGGTGCGCTCCTGCGCTTCTTGCATCGCGAGAACCTTCCGGGCTCTTTCCCGTTCACCGCGGGGGTGTTCCCCTTCAAACGCGAGGGCGAATCCCCCACGCGCATGTTCGCCGGAGAGGGGGACGCCTACCGCACCAACAGGCGCTTCCGTCTGCTGAGTGAGGGCCAGACGTCAACCCGACTGTCAACCGCATTCGACTCCGTCACCCTGTACGGCAGGGATCCCGACGAGCGTCCCGACATCTACGGCAAGGTCGGCAACTCCGGGGTCTCGATCGCCACGCTCGAGGACATGAAGGTCCTTTATTCCGGCTTCGACCTCTGCGGACCGAGTACGTCGGTTTCGATGACCATCAACGGCCCCGCTCCGGCGATCCTCGCCATGTACCTGAACACGGCGATCGACCAGCAACTCGACCTCGCGCGCGAGCGAGAGGGCCGCGAGCTCACCGACGTCGAGACCACGGAAACCAGAGCGATGGTCCTGCGCACGGTCCGCGGCACCGTACAGGCCGACATCCTCAAGGAAGACCAAGGCCAGAACACCTGCATCTTCTCCACCGAGTTCTCCCTGCGGTGCATGGGAGATGTGCAGGCCTACTTCATCGACAACCAGGTGCGGAACTTCTACTCAGTGTCGATCTCGGGTTACCACATCGCCGAAGCAGGGGCCAACCCCATCAGCCAGCTCGCGTTCACCCTCGCGAACGGATTCACCTACGTCGAGAGCTACCTCGCTCGTGGGCTCAAGGTCGACGACTTCGCCCCCAACTTCTCGTTCTTCTTCTCCAATGGAATCGATGCCGAGTACACGGTGCTCGGTCGGGTGGCCCGTCGAATCTGGGCAGTGGCGATGCGCAATCTCTACGGCGCATCCGAGCGAAGCCAGAAGTTGAAGTACCACATCCAGACCTCGGGCAGGTCCCTGCACGCGCAAGAGATGGACTTCAACGACATTCGCACGACTCTTCAGGCGCTGTGTGCGATCAACGACAACTGCAACTCACTGCACACCAACGCGTACGACGAGGCAGTCACCACTCCCTCCAGCGAGTCGGTGCGGCGCGCCATCGCGATCCAGCTGATCATCGACCAGGAGTGGGGCTTGTCCAAGAACGAAAACCAACTACAGGGTTCCTACATCATCGATGAGCTCACGAACCTGGTCGAGGAGGCCGTGCTCGTCGAGTTCGAGCGGATATCCGAGCGCGGCGGGGTGCTCGGAGCCATGGAGACCGGCTATCAGCGCGGCCGCATCCAGGACGAGTCGATGCTCTACGAGCACAAGAAGCACGATGGCACCTTGCCGATCATCGGTGTCAACACCTTCCTCAATCCCGCGGGCAACGGTGGGCAACAGGAACTCGTCCTCGCGAGAGCGTCCGAAGAGGAGAAGCAGTCACAGCTCAGCCGTCTCCGTCAGTTCCAGGAGAGCAACAGCGGCGAACGTGACCACCAGCTCGCGCGTCTGCAGCACGCGGCCACCTCAGGCGGCAACGTCTTTGCCGTGCTCATGGATGCTGTGCGCGTCTGCACCCTCGGGGAGATCACGCAGGCATTCTTCGAGGTCGGCGGCCAGTACCGTCGCAACGTCTAGTCTGTTGATCATGAGTGACCAACCGACCCTTCCGCTCGACCCCATCGCCGAGGCCCGACGTTGGTGGGTCGTGCGCGGGTGGGAGGAGGCCAGCGACGGCATGGCTGCCGTCACCTCCGTGGTGCGCGCTCATCAGATCTTCATGCAGCGCATCGACGCCGTGCTGCGTCCACTCGATCTGACTTTTGCCCGCTATGAACTCCTGATGCTGCTGTCCTTCACACGCACTGGCGCACTCCCGATGGCCAAGATCGGTTCTCGCCTGCAGGTCCATCCCACCAGCGTGACGAGTGTCGTCGACCGGCTCGAGACACAGGGCTTTGTTCGTCGCGAACAGCACCCGCAGGACCGTCGCGCCGTTCTGGCGTCGATCACCGACGAAGGTCGTCAGATTGCCGAGAAGGCAACCGCGGCCATGAACTCCGAGGTGTTCATGCGGTTGGGTCTGTCGTCATCACAGACCACCACGCTGATCGATATTCTGACCGACCTTCGCTCCGACGCCGGAGACTTCAAGCTCTGATCCGGCCGAGCGAACCCTCGAGGTCTGCCGACCATGTCCTGTGCCCAAGCAGTGTCCGCGGCAGCTCTCCCATCCGGCCAACGTCTCGGTCACCGACGACGACACCTTGTTCAAACGTCTGCACTCCGGGCCTTGATCAACTATGTTTATCGTCACCAAGCCAGTAATCAGACGCACATCTTGCGGGGGGGGGCTTGCAAAGCACATCTTGCGGGGGGGGGG
>WLRQ01000108.1 GCA_009697815.1 Actinomycetota bacterium | reverse complement strand
TTCGTGGCCGAGCGCAAGGTCACGCGTTGGGTCGCGGCTGACCTTGCGATCGCTTCGACCCCTGCGGCCTCGTAGGCATCTGCGGTACTTCGGGTGGTGACTCCCCGTTGCTGATGAAATGTCGAGATTCCTCGCTTCCGGGGCGCGTGGCTCCTATGCTCGGCATCCATAGGCTGGCCACGTCTCAGAGCCGGTCCCGTCGGAGGTGCCCATGTCCGCGCCGCACATGCTTGTCCCCTATGACGTCACCGAGGCGGAACTCCTCGAAAAGGCGAAGCTCCAAAAGAACTTCGGCCGCTACGACATCCTGTTCTTCCTGATCTGCACGCTGGTGGGTGTCGACACCATCGGTGCGGTGGCGTCCTATGGCGCCGAGGCGTTCACCTGGCTGATGCTCTTGTCCCTGGTGTTCTTCTTGCCGTCCGCGATGCTCTTCGCCGAACTCGGGACTGCGTTCCCTGAGGAGGGCGGGCCCTACATCTGGGTTCGAATGGCCTTCGGTCGCCTCCCCGGCGCAATCAACAATGTCCTGTACTGGATCACGAACCCGGTGTGGCTGGGGGGCACGCTCGCGGTCCTCGCCGCCACAGTGTTCGCCACGTTCTTTACTGGCAGTTCTGAGCTCAGCTCGTTTGCGTTCTACGCGTTCACGCTGATCTTCGTCTGGGTCGGGGTGCTCTCGGCGATTCTGTCGTTCCACGTGGGCAAGTGGATCCCCACGGTGGGAGCCTGGTCGCGGTTCCTGCTACTGGGCTTCTTCACCATCTCGGTGATCGTTTACGGCATTGAGAACGGCGCGCATGGCTTCGCTTTCGCCGATTTCAACCCGACCTACATCGGCTTCGTCGGGCTCGTGCCGATCCTGCTGTTCAACCTCGTCGGCTTCGAACTGCCGAATACTGCTGGCGACGAGATGAAGAACCCCCAGCGCGACGTGCCGTTCGCGATCGTGCGCAGTGGAATCCTTGCGGTGATTCTCTATGGCGTCCCGATCCTCGGCATCCTGCTCGTTCTGCCCACTGACCAGGTCACCAACCTCGGCGGTTTCATTGACGCGTTGAAATCAGTGTTCACCGTTTATGGCGGCAGCATCACCGACGGCGTTCCTACCCTGACCGGTGCAGGGGAGGCCTTGGGCCTGATTGCCGCTGTGCTGTTCATCCTCGCGCTTCTGTCATCCGGCGTCGCGTGGATCATGGGATCGGACCGTGCGCTCGCAGTGTCGGGATTCGACGGTGCCGCTCCGCGCTACCTCGGAGCGATTTCTGCGAAGTTTGGTACCCCGGTCCGCGTCAACATCCTGAGCGGGCTCGTTTCCACCGCGGTGCTCATCGGGGCGCACGAGATCACGGGGGGTGACTCCGAGAAGCTCTTCGGTACGGTTCTGGGACTCGCGATCTCGACCACGCTGTTGAGCTACATCGGGATCTTCCCCGCGCTCGCGGTGCTTCGACGAAAGCTGCCCAACGTCGCACGCCCCTATCGAGCACCATGGGCGACATTCCTCTCGATCCTGCTCACCGTGCTGATCCTCTTCGCGACGATCCAGCTCTTCCTGCCCGGTATCGGGTCGGACTGGTTCGGCGATGACTTCAGGCCTGGCGCATGGGCTGCGGATGAGAAGTGGACGTTCTTGCTGGTCGAGCTCGTCCCGCTCGTGATCTTCGTGATCGTTGGGGTCGTGTTCTGGGCGCTCGGCAAGTCAACACGTGAGGACCTCGCGACCGAGGAAGAGATCCTGGCCGCGCCGATCGCATGATCTGATATCTGCTCCCAAGCAGCGTCGAATGGGCCGTACCGGAGTTCCGGTGCGGCCCTTCGGCGCGAACGGAGCAGCCGGCGAGACGTGTGCTCGGGTCGGGGAGGGACAATCAGGGCATGCGCAACCGCCTTGCCACGTCCACGTCGCCTTATCTCCTGCAGCATGCAGATAACCCGGTCGACTGGCAGGAGTGGGGGCCTGAGGCGTTCGCTGAGGCCGAGCGTCGCGATGTCCCGGTCCTGCTGAGCGTTGGCTACGCGGCCTGCCACTGGTGCCATGTGATGGCGCACGAGTCTTTTGAGGATGAGCGCCTAGCCGCGTTCCTCAACGCGCGCTTCGTCGCGATCAAGGTCGATCGCGAGGAACGCCCCGATGTCGACGCGGTCTACATGGGGGCCACCCAGGCACTCACCGGTAGTGGGGGTTGGCCCATGACCGTCTTCATGACGGCGGACGGACGGCCTTTCTACGCGGGAACGTACTTTCCACCGTCGCCGCGTCACGGGATGCCGTCTTTCCGGCAACTTCTCGACGCGATCCATCGCACCTGGACCGAAGACCGGGCTTCCTTGCTCGAGGGTGCCGAGCGCATCATGTCGGCACTGCTCGCGCGGCGAGATCCTTCGTCGTCGGATGTTCTCGAGCCGGCAGTGGTCGCCGCCGCACTCGAATCGGGCGTCGATACCCTCGCGGCGCAGTTCGACGGGTTGCGGGGCGGCTTCGGCGCCGCGCCCAAGTTCCCGCCGTCGATGGTCATCGAGTTCCTGTTGCGCCACAGTGCGCGCACTGGCGACCCGCGTGCGCTCTCGATGGTCGAGGGCACCTGCGAGGCCATGGCGCGCGGAGGCATGTACGACCAGTTGGCGGGCGGGTTCGCGAGGTACTCCGTCGATGCGACATGGGTGGTGCCCCACTTCGAGAAGATGCTGTACGACAACGCACTGCTTCTGCGCGACTATGCGCACTGGTGGCGTGCGACGGGTGATCCGCTGGCCGAACGCGTCACCCGGGAGACCGCCGCATTCCTCATGTCGGACATGCGATCACGCGAAGGAGCCTTCATCTCGGCTCTCGATGCCGACACCGAAGGTGTCGAAGGAAAGACATATGTGTGGACGCCTCAGCAGCTCGTCGACGTCCTCGGTTCCGATGATGGCGCTTGGGCAGCCGAGCTGCTCGAGGTGACGTCCGCTGGGACGTTCGAAGAAGGTGCGTCGGTGCTTCAGTTCCTGCGCGACCCCGATGATGTCGAGCGGTGGGGTGGGGTGCGTCGTCGGCTACTCGACGCGCGATTGCTCCGTGCCCAACCAGGTCGCGACGACAAGGTCGTCGCGGCGTGGAACGGGTTGGCCGTCGCTGCAATGGCTGAGGCGGGGGTGCTGCTCGATGAGCCCGACTGGATCGCAGCTGCTGTCGATGCAGCAGAGCTTCTCGTGGCCGTGCATCACGATGAGCGAGGTCGGCTTCTCCGGGTGTCGCGCGACGGACGGGCCGGAGCCCACCTCGGCGTGCTCGATGACCACGCGTGCGTCGCTGAGGCTTATCTCGTCCTCCATCAGGTGACGGGCGCGGCTGTTTGGCTTGAGCGCGCGGGCACGATGCTCGATGAGGTCCTGGATCGGTTCCGCGACAAGAAATCCGGCGGATTCTTCGATACGGCGGCTGACGCCGAAGTGCTCATCCTTCGACCCCAGGACTACACCGACAATGCGAGTCCGTCGGGGTGGTCCGCTGCAACCTCTGCATTGTTGATGTTCGCGGCGCTCACGGGTTCCGAACGCCACCGCACGGCTGCCGAGGAGTCGATGCCGGCTCTGATCGGGCTCGCCTCGGGGCACCCACGATTCGCTGGTTGGGGCATGGCGGCTGCGGCGGCCTGGCTCGAAGGGCCGCGCGAGATCGCGGTCGTGGGGAGCGCCGACGATCCGCGGACGCACGCCCTTCGCGGCGTGGCCTTCGCCGCGACCTCGCCGGGGGCCGTCGTCATGGTGGGGGCACCTGGTGGCGTTCATCCGCTGCTGGAGGGCCGCGACCTCGTCGCAGGAGCGCCGGCTGCGTACGTGTGTCGTCACTTCACGTGCGACGCGCCTGTTACCGAGCCATCCGCGCTTGCGGCGGCTGTGGGTGCGCGCTTGTGACGTTGACCGGCGGCGGGTGCTTGGCGTGAATGTCGACCTTCGCGTTCGACGAATTCATGGTGTTTCGTCGGCGCTCGGGTGGCGGTCCTGTCAGTGATCGCGTGTGATCATTTCTGATCGCTGTGGGCGTAAATGTTCTTGTGTATCAACGGGTTTCGGGGGCCTGTTTGGTGGGGGCACTGTCAGTGGTGGTCTCTAGGGTTGTCTCATGTCCTCCTCCTTCTCCCGCTCCGGTTCGGGGTC
>WLRQ01000107.1 GCA_009697815.1 Actinomycetota bacterium | reverse complement strand
GCCGCACGGTTCACCGGATGCGGAGCCTTCTGACGTTGCCGGAATAGAAGTTGGTGACCCAGATCTGGCTTCCGTCGAACGCGACCCCTGTGGGGCCTGTCCCGCTCAGCGCGCGTTCACGGGAACTCCACAAGGGGTGATCACGGCCCGGTTGCCGCGCTGACAATTCCGACATCCTGTCCCACATCAACCCGGCCAGACCAGAGGCACGGCAGATGAGATGGCTGGGCAAGATTGTGCAAGGAAGGGGCAACTCGGCCTATTGTGGGGAATCCTCGGCTAATCAGGCCGGACAGGATCTCATAATCCCTTGTCCTGCAACACTTTTCGGTGGAGCGGGTGACGGGAATCGAACCCGCACTGTCAGCTTGGGAAGCTGATGTTCTGCCATTGAACTACACCCGCGCGAGTGGCACCGACGATGCCAGTGTCGTGCGACCCGATTATGCCGCATCGAGTGTGGTCCCCACTCATGCGGTCATCTAGTCACGGCGGCGGCCAACTGCCACGGTTCTGGTATGGCCACGGTCACATCACTGCCCGACGTGAGCGTCAGGTTGATGGTCGAGGCGAAAGCAGCCGCTGAACCTGGGGCGGGGCTCTGGAAGGCGACCTGGCCAGGAGCAACGAGCAGGTCCAGCGGTGCCGTCAACTGGTCTATCGCCACGCGGAAGCCAGCGCGCAGGAGAGTGGTGATCGCTGCGTCGCGGGTCAGCCCGAGGACATCGGGCACCGGGGCGGAAAGCGCAGTGAGCGATGCAGTCTCCGGCGCAAGGAACTCCTCGATAGGCAGTGATGCGTGCAGCGTGGTCATCGCGTCGTGCCAGATCGGTCCGGCCACCGAGCGGCCATACACGGTGCCGATGTAGTGGCCATAGGCCTGGATCCCATGGAGGGGGTACTTCTGTCCGCCGCGAGGGTCGCCGATCCAGACGCTCATGGCGTACTGCGCGGTGAATCCGGTGAACCATGTGGCGGCGGAACTGTTGGTGGTTCCGGTCTTGCCGCCCGCCGGGCGTGTGTCGAGGCCGAGACCGACCCCCGTTCCACCGGACCTGAAGACACCCCGCAATACGTCTGCCACCGTGGCGGCAACAAAGGGCGAGAGAGTTCTGTGACAGCCCGCATCGGGCACCGCGAGCTTCTTGCCCCTGCGGTCGGTCATGGACGTGATCGCGATCGGGCGGCAGGTGATGCCGCCGCTCGCGAACGTGGCGTAGGCCGAAGCGATCTCCAGCGGTGATACCTCGTACGCACCGAGCGTCAAGGACGCGTCGCGACTCGTGATCGCACGCTTCCCGGTGCGCGGGAGGCTCGTGATCCCGAGCCGCAAGGCCATGTCAGCCACCGCAAGAACACCGGTGCGCTCCTCGAGTTGCACGTACCAGGTATTCACCGAACGAGCCGTGGCCTGGTACGCGTTGAGAACGCCGTTATTGCGGTCGTTGTCGTTGTGGAACCCTCCGGGGGGGAAATTCATGTTCGCGGGCTTGTAACCGTTGGGGGTGTCGAACATCGTCGATGCGGGGATGCCCTGCTCGATGGCCGTCGCGAGCGTGATCGGCTTGAAGTTCGACCCCGGCTGGTATGCAGGCACCACGGGCAGGACGATCTGCGTTTCCCCCTTCGCGGGGTCTCGTCCCCATCGCTTGTTCGTTGCGAGCGCGACGACTTCGCCGGTGCCCGGACGTACGACGGCGACCCCGGCGGCCACTCGGTTCTGCGGAGTGAGCGCGCTGTCGGCGGCAGCCTGCGTGGCCGACATCGCAATTCGATCCAACGTCGTTCGGATCGTGAGCCCACCGTGGTAGAGCAGGTCGGCGCGAGCTTCGGGGGTGGCGCCGAATGCCTTGTCAGCAGCGATGATCTGCATGACCCATTGGCAGAAGAACGGGTAAGCGGACGCCCCGCACCCCTGGCCCGGATCGTGAATCGTCAGTGCGGGCGCCGAGGCGTGTGCGGTGTCGTACGTCATCTGATCGATCCGGCCGGTATCGAGCATCCGAGTCAAGACGATGTTGCGCCGTTCGCCCGCGGCCTCAGGGTTGTCTACGGGGTTGTAGTTCGTGGGCGACTTCAGGATGCCGACAAGAAGTGCAGACTGCGCGACGTTGAGTGAGGTCGCCGTCACCCCGAAATAGTGCACCGCCGCGGCCCCGATGCCATAGGCGCCATCGCCGAAGTTCACGGTGTTGAGGTACCGCTCGAGGATCTGGTCCTTGGTGAGCTTGTCCTCGACCGCGACGGCGTACCGAGCTTCCTGGATCTTCCGACCCAGGGTCTGGGCCGTGACCTTGGCCTCTTCTTCTGGCGTCTTCGCCTGAGTGAGCAGGAGGTTCTTCACGTACTGCTGGGTGATACCCGATCCACCCTGCCGCGTTCCTGAGGTGGTGTTCCGCAACAACGCGCGCGCGAGCCCGGTGATGTCGACCGCGCCGTGGTCGTAGAAGTGATCGTCCTCGGTCGCCAGAAGTGCATCGATCACGTGATGCGACACCTGGGAGAGCTTGAGCGGCAAGCGGTCCTGGGCGTAGAAGATCGCGAAGGGCTTGCCGTCGCTATCAGTCAGCACGGTTCTCAGAGGTAGGCCCACGTCGAGCGGGAGGTCCGAAGGAAGGTCCTCCCAGGCGTAGATGACCTGGCGTGCGGCATAAGCCGGGGGGAGTACGAACGGTGCTGCGAGACAGGCCACCAACGCACCAGCGGCCGCCGACCACACCAAGAGCTTCGGCAACCGGACGATCCGGCGGATCACCGAGGGTCGCCTGGGGGCTGGTGCCGACGTGGGGAGCACCCCGTCGAACAGGCCGGCGAGGCCTGTGTCGAGCGGCTCGCCCTGACGGGCGTGGCGTGCACTCACGGGGCGCGGCTCACTTCCGGTGGCGTGTCCGTCACCATGGTGGGAGTGCGAGGGCGGGCCCCCTCGCGTCGAGACGGTTCCAGTATCGGTCTCTCAGCCAGATTCTGGGTGAGGAGGGGGTGACGTCGATGGGGCGCCATGGCGGCCGACCTCTGCCACGCCCGGCGCCGCAGCCGGGGCCGGAACTCTCGCCCCGACGTGGTGTCTCGACGACTGCGGGGATGCTCGTGGCTTCGTCCGCCGTCGCGATCGCGGGGCTCACCGTGTTCGCGCTCGTTCTCTCCGGTGTTTCCCTGTTGCCACGAGGCGTGGGAGGAGCCGCGCCAGATCCTTCGTTGACACCCGCGCTCGCCCAGGTGTCCCTGGCGTACTCCCCGGCGCAGGAGACTGTGCGCGAGACCTTGGGCTCGGTGCCCGTCGAGGGTTGGGCGCCCGTCGGTCCGCTGACCTCGGGCGTGGGAACCCCGTTCGATGACCTCTGCGGTCATTCGTCGTCGGTCGACCCGACGGTGGCGGGCGCGCGGGTCTTCACGGTGCGTGGGCGTCAGGTCTTGGTCACGGTATCGGCCTTCGCCGCGGGCGCTGGTGCTGTTGCGGTCGCCGACTGGTGGGCCCTCCTGCACGAGTGCTCAGCACCCGGCGTCGGCAGCTATGTCGATGTTGCGCCGGGGCCCGATGCGGTCCTTGCCTGGATCGCCGAGTCGGCGGCTCGTCCTGGTGCATCGTCTCTGACCTGGAGGCGTGGTGATGTCGTCGCGTCAGTCTCCGTGCCCTCGAGCGATCCACGCGACCTGGCCGCGGCGGCCGAGCAGATCGACACGACGTTGCTCGCAGCCCTCGCCGGCCGGTGCGCCGAACTCGACTCGCACCTCAGTGACGCGGCGCGGTCGCCGTGGGTTCGTCACGACGCGTTCACCGGCCTGACCGAGTCAATCGTGGTGAGTGTGTCGCCGTCGCCGTCGCCGTCACCGACTGCGCCGCAGGGCGTGACCCCCATACCTGACTCCTCTACGCCAGATCCACTTCCCTCGATCTCCTACCCGTTGCGCCCCACTGAGCCGGTGTGGCCTCGTGACCTCCCCTCGCAGGTCCCCTCGCCGCTCGTGCCGTCACCCCCGGCACCTGAGCCCTCCACCAGTGCGGTTCCCTCACGGGTCGACGACCCGGTTGGCCCCGGATGTGGTTGGGGTTTCACCGGGCAGGTGAAGCCGCGCTACGACGCCGATCACGAGGCCCAGATTGCCCAGGCACGGGCGAAGCAGGCGACGTCGCACCTTGCGGCGGTCCAGGCCCAGTGGCAACGCAATCTGGTGTCCTATTGGCAGAACTCGAGCGCATACGCCAAGCAGGCAGAAGTTTTCGCGACCTATGCAGTCAGGGTCAGCGCTGTGGCCAGGGCCTGGGATGCCATCAGCTCGGCCCGCGCGGCCTATGCACTGGCACTGGACCAGTACTCGCTGGCGAGTGCGGCACTCACCTCGTTCTACGTCGATCAGTTCGCGGCGCAGGCTGGCTATGACGAGGCCCGTTCAGCATGTGGGCTTCCACTCGCGACCCCGACGCCGCTTCCCTCGGCGACCGACGGCCCCACCGCGACCGCGTCGACAACTCCGAACCCGAGCCCGAGCCCGTCGCTGAGCTGGTCCGTCACCGGCAGTCCCACCTC
>WLRQ01000106.1 GCA_009697815.1 Actinomycetota bacterium | reverse complement strand
TTTCTCGTGCAGATCCAGCCCTACCTCACCTCAGCCGGTGACTCACGCGGCGCGATCGTGGTCGTGACCGACACCTCCGACCTTGCACAGGCCCGGCGTCAGGGCCGTCAAGCGCTGCGGATCTTCACACGATCGACCGAGGCCCTCCGCGAAGTCCTTTGGCATCGCGACGAGTCAGGTGCACTCACCTTCATCTCGTCGTCAGTCGAGGATATTTTCGGCCTGAGACGCGAGCTACCCGTGAGAGATCCCGCGCTGCTACTGGCGTCCGTCCATCCCGAGGACCGGCCTCTGGTCGCGATCTTCTGGGCGGCCAAGGCCCCGACGCGGCGAATGCAATACCGGATCGTGCGTCCTGACGGTGAGCTTCGCTGGATCGAGGAATCCATCTCCGCGATATCCGCCGACGCCGAAGGCCCCGGATTCGAGGTCGGGACGGCAGTCGACATCACCGCCGCCGTGTCGGAGGGAAGTCTCGCGCGGCGCCGCGAGCACCGGCTCCGCCTCCTGGAAGACAACACCGTCACCGGGCACCTCACCATCGACGAACTCGGTCGTGTCATCTCCGCCAATGCGACCATGGCCGAGATCCTCGGCTACGACGCGAGCGCCCTCATAGGCCGACAGGTTCTGTCGTTGATCTCCCCCGACAGCGACAGCGACAGCGACAGCGACAGCGACAGCGACAGCGACAGCGACAGCGACAGCGACAGCGACAGCGACAGCGACAGCGACAGCGACAGCGAGCGTTCCACACCCCGACCGAAACTCGGAATCCGAACCGGCGTGTCTCCGGCACTTCTGCTGGCCAAGGATGGCCAAGCCCACCATGTCACCCTGGATGTTCAGACGCTCCCGCCGAGCGAGATTGACAAGATCCACCACGTCATCACCGTCTACCAACTCGACCGACTGCGTGCCCTGAGCAGTGAGGCCGCCGCCAACGATCCCTTCGACCGCGAGACCGGTTTGATGACCCGCGTGCGGTTCCGCTCCCGCGTCAAGGACGAGTTCTCACGGCTCGCGCGCACCGGGAAGCCGTTCGCCGTGCTATGGCTCGATCTCGATGGGTTCAAGCAGGTCAACGACGGGTATGGCCACGCCGTGGGCGATCTCGTCTTGGCGGAGACAGCCCGCAGGCTGCTGTCCACCGCGCGTCGGCAGGACTCCGTCGGTCGTCTCGGTGGGGATGAGTTTGCGATCCTCGTCACCGACATGGACCAGTTCGAGAGCCTGGACACTGTCACTGAGAGGGTGCTGGCCGCGATTCGCGAGCCGATCTCTGTGGCCGATGCGCTGATCTACATCTCCGGTTCGATCGGGGTGGCTCTTGCCCCGGCTGACGGGGAAGACCCCAACGCCTTGCTGCACAGCGCCGACACCGCGATGTACGTCGCCAAGGCCGGAGGCCGTGACAGGCGCACATACTTCCAGCCCACGATGAACGAGGCAGCCGAGCAGCGCGCCGCCACGCGTCATCGACTGACGTCGGCGATCCGCACCCAGGAGTTCACCATCGCCTACCAGCCGATCCTGGAGATCCAGACGGGACAGGTGCGGGCTCTGGAGTGCCTCCTGCGCTGGCAGGACGGCACCACCTCCGTCCCCGCCGGAGAGTTCATCAACATCGCCGTAGAAACCGGTCAGATCCGAGCGCTCGGCCGCATCGGACTCGAATTGATCAACGTCGACCTCCGTGGGGCCGACGGTCGGAGCCCACTCGACAACATCCCTATCGCCGTGAATCTCTCGGCCGACGAACTCAATGAGCGCGACACCTTCGAATGGCTCGCCGCCTGGAACCCCCCTCGAGGTGGTTACCCTCGGATCACCATCGAGGTGACGGAGACGGCCCTGTTCCGACACGGGAGCCGGGCGCTCGAGACCATCTCATTGCTCCGCCGGCTCGGGGCCTCCCTCAGCATCGACGACTTCGGTACCGGCTATTCCAACCTCGCGCTCCTGGGCGAGCTCAACCCGGATGTGATCAAGATCGACAGGAGTCTCCTGCTCAGCGCAGACCGCGATGCACGCGGACGTGACCTCCTCGACGCCTCGGTCAGGATGGCACGGGCATTCGGCGCCAAGGTGGTGCTCGAGGGAGTCGAGACCGTCGCCCACGAGGACCTGGCCCGCTCACTCGATGTCGACTGGACCCAGGGCTTCCTGCGCGGACGGCCGATGGCCCTAGGAGAACTCGACATCTGGCTCACGGAGCGGGCCGACCCCACCGGCCCTCTGGGGTCGTGACCGACTCCTGTCGCCAAGCGCCCCCGCGCGCCGACTACCCGGGGTAGACGGGATTGGATCCCGCGGCAAGTATCGACCAACTGCTACCACTGCTCCGATAGAGATTCTTGACAGTGCCGATCAGCACGGCGCGCCCCGGTGCCGCCGCGATCGTGACCGACCCCTCGATCGACCCGGAACGGCGCACTCGTGAGGTTCCGGTGTCGAACTGGAGCACCTCGAGCGCCGAAGCTCCCGAGGTTCCGAGCACGACCAACGTTCCGGCGTCGAGCCAGGCGAGGTCCACGGCCTCGGTGACGATCGAGTCGATCCGACGAGGGGCCGCAACCTTCACGTCGTCGGCGCTGCGCTCCACTCGCGCGATCATCGGCTCGACCAATGTTCCACGCCGAAGCAGGAGTGCCATACGCGTGCCGTCGCGCGCGACGGCGACGGCGACGATGTCCTTGTCCGCGACCCCCTCCGGGAGCCCGGTGACGGGCACGAGAACCTTGGTCGTGTCGGTGATGAGCACCAGCCCTCGGCCGCGGTCGACGACCCAGAGCCCACCAGACCTGTCCCAGGAAGGGCGCGAGAGTGAGAGCCCGGTATAACGGCGGGTCGCGATCGCCCCGGGGATGAGGTCGGCGGTCCACACCGACTTGCGATCACCCGACAAGCCCGCAAGTCGGGTGGAATCGAGGCTGATCGCGTGCTGGAGAAGACCAGGCTTGGAGCGCCCCACCGCCGAGAGCGCGCCTTCGAGTCCGATCGCGATCAGCCCCTTGCGCGAGTCGGCATAAGCCAGCGCAGAGTCCGACAGTGCGTTCGGGTCGAACCTCGCCCACGACTCGACAGGCTGAGGTGCGATCGCGCCAGCCACCGGCACCGGTTGGCCATTGACCCGCAGGCGGACCGCCGAGATCTCAGGTAGTTGGCGCAGAGTCCAGACCAGTTGGGCCGACAGCGCCTGCCGGGTGGCATCATCGGCAGTCAGGATCTCCGGGGTCAGCGCCACATCCGCCACCCCCTCGACGATGGGCACCGAGTCCAATGCCAGCGCGGTGCCTTCGGGAAATGCGGTGCGCACGGCAGGGGCGAGCCACTCCGTGGGCCCGGCCAGGAGATCGCGGACGAGTTGGGTGGCCAGGCCAGATCCGGAAAGTGGCACGACCACGGGCGCAGGCACCAACACCTCGAAATCGCGCGTGAAGTAATACAGGTTGAACGTGCGGAAGCCACGATCGATATCGCCCGGTCCGAGCACGAGCCCGGGCGGCAGTGAGGATATGCGCCACTCACCTGCGAATTTCACGACTCCATACGAGGAGACGAGTCGGGCTCCGGGGACGGCGGCTGTGTACTGCCCCGACCCGTCGATCGATCCGGATAGCCCACCCTCGGCAACCACGACTTGGTCATGGCGGGAGTAGGTCAGTCCCGCGTTGTCGCCCACCAGGACGCCGATTGAGGGATCCCAGGCGGCGGCGACTGTGGGCGCGAGGAATTGACGGGCGATGGTGTAGCCGGCATCGGGGCTCGCGGTCGCCTCTTGGAACCCGCGGACGATCTCCTCGGGAGACATGCCGATCTCAGGCGGCCGCGCGATCACCCGGATGAACTGGTCCTGCCCCCCCGCAGCGACGGCCGGACCCTGCACGATCGGGCCTTCCGTGGGCACCCCGGCGCAGGCCGACAGCAGCCCGATCAGGACACCAGCAAGGGCGAGGGAAGTCAGCACAGTGGACGGACCGCCCACCAGCGGCCGCCTCACCGGGGAGCCTCCGCCCGCGTCGGGGTTCGGTAGGGCGTGGCAAGTGAGGCCTGGACTCGTGGGCCCGCATCTGCCGGCTCAAGAGGCAGAGGGGACTCCTCGAATGTGCCGTGCGCCGTCCCCGGAAGTGTGAGCCGGAAGTTCGCCCCGTCTCCCGGCGCACCCCAGGCCTGCAGCCACCCGCCATGCAGGCGCGCATCCTCGAGCGCAATGGACAGGCCGAGCCCGGTGCCACCGGTGGCGCGCGCCCGAGCAGGATCTGCTCGCCAGAACCTATTGAACACCAGCGACGACTCGCCGGGCCTGAGCCCGACACCGTGATCTCGAACCGATACGGCAACCGCGTCGTCGTTCGAGGCCACCGTGATTTCGATCGGACGGCCCTCGCCGTGCTCGACCGCGTTCATCACCAGGTTGCGCAGCACCCGGTCGATCCGACGAGCATCGGCCTCGACGAGGCAGAGCCCGGGCGGCAGCAGCACGTTGATCTCGGTGTCCTTGCGCGCGGCGATCACCGATGCCGCGTCGACGACGCGCTCCACG
>WLRQ01000105.1 GCA_009697815.1 Actinomycetota bacterium | reverse complement strand
CGAACCGATCGGCATCCATCACGACCATCACGGTGGCGTTCGGGACGTCGACGCCGACCTCCACCACGGTTGTGGCGATGAGGACGTCGATGCCGTCGGGCGCGGACGGACCGTCGGTGAACCGCCTCATCACCTCGTCCTTGTCATCGGAGGACATCCGGCCATGAAGAACCCCGACGCGCACTGCGGAGAGCGGCCCGGCCATCAGTTCTGGCGCGATATCCAGAACGGCAATCGGAGGGCGGCGGTCCGGCGATGAGTCCACGGCCGGGGCCACGAGGTCCTCATCGTCGGCGACCCCCGGCGTCACATCGTCGCCGATGCGCGGACACACGACAAAGGCTTGACGGCCCTGAGACACCTCCTCGGCTATGCGCTCCCATGCCCTCTCGAGGAGCGCCGGGCGTTCGAGGGACGGCACGACATGGGAGGTGATCGCTGCCCGGCCCCGCGGAAGCTCGGTGAGAGTGGACACCTCGAGATCCCCGAACACGGTCATCGCGACAGTTCTGGGGATCGGGGTCGCCGTCATGACCAGGACATGGGGGCGCTGGTCATCACGCACCTTCGCCGCGAGCGCCGCCCGCTGCTCGACCCCGAACCGGTGCTGCTCGTCGACCACGACAAGGCCAAGGTCGAAGAACTGCACTCGGTCCTCGAGCAGTGCGTGAGTTCCGACGACGATGCCGCAGTCTCCGACGCCGATGTCCAGGAGCACCTCGCGACGACGGCCCGCCGTCAGCGATCCGGTGACGAGCGCCACCCGGGTCCCGATGTCAGAGCCACCGAGGAGCCCGCGTTCGGCGAGCGGGCCCAGCATCGCCGTGATCGACCGGTGGTGCTGCTGGGCGAGGACCTCGGTGGGTGCGAGCAGGACGGCTTGGCCGCCGTCATCGACCACCGTGAGCATGGCGCGCAGGGCGACGACCGTCTTGCCCGAGCCGACCTCGCCCTGCAGGAGCCGGTGCATAGGGTGCGTGCGCGCCATGTCCTCGGCGATCGATCGGCCCACCTCGAGCTGTCCGGCGGTGAGCTCGAAGGGCAGCCTCGTCTCGAAGTTCTCGAGGAGCCCGCCCGCCCGCGGAACACGCGGAGTGGCCGGCAGCGCCGACGCCGCGGCTCGACGCTGGGCAAGAACGGTCTGCAGCACGAATGCCTCATCCCAGCGCAACCGCTCACGTGCGCCGTCGACATCGGCCCGCGACTCCGGGCGATGGATGGCCAACAGCGCGCCTCGCAGGCCGGGCAGGCCGAATCGGATCCGGGTGGTGTCGGGGATGGGGTCCTCGAGGTCGTCGGGCATCTGGTCAAGGACGATCGCCATCGCGCTCGCGATCTTCCAGGAGGCCATCTGAGCCGTCGCCGGATAGACCGGGATCAAGGCGCCCGCGAAGGCGAGCACGGTGTCCACATCCGATCCGCCAGACTCCGCGGAACCGCTCTGGGAGAGCGGATCGCGGAGGTCAGCGAGCTCGGTCCCAGTCACATCGTCGGCACTGTCCGGGAGCAGCACGTAGTCCGGGTGTGTCAGTTGGCGCCGACCGTTGAACGAGCCAACCTTTCCCGAGAACAGTCCGAGCCGACCTTCGCGAAGATCCTTGGCACGCCAGGACTGCTTGAAGTATGTGAGGGTCAAGGTGCCCTTGCCGTCCGTGACGACGACCTCGAGGCGGTCAGCCCGGCGACCGCTCTTGCGATCGACGTAGGACTTGATGTCGACCTTCTGCACGCGCGCCATCACGGTGACGTGCTCGTCGATCTCGAGCGAGGCGAGGTCGGTGAGCTGACCACGCTCGGCATAGCGCCGCGGATAGTGGCGCAGCAGATCCTCGATCGTGCGGAGCCCGAGGCCCGAGGCAAGTGCGGTGGCCGTGCGGGCACCGAGCACCGAGGTGAGCGAGTCGGTCAGCCGAAACTGGGCCACGGCCTCACTCCACCCCGAGGATCAGCGGCCACAACGGCTGACCACCGTCGTGCACCACGATCTCGACACCCGGGTGGGCTCGACGAACCCGCCGCGCGATCGTCGAGCCGACAGCGACATCGGCATCAGCGCCCCTCACGAGCGTGACCAACTCGCCCCCCGAGGACAACAGCCGACCAAGGACTCGTACTGCGACCTCTTCGACACTCTCGCCGATCTCAACGATGTCGCCGGCCACGATCCCGAGGACATCGCCCACCTGACATGCGCCCGCGGTGGTCATGGCCTCGCGCGATGCGATCGAGACACCGCCGTAGTGCGTGGCCCCCGCTGCGCGGGTCATTGCCACGACGTCGTCGTCAAATCGTGCGGTGGCATCGTGGACCGCCATGGCAGCGAGGGATTGGACGATGGAGCGGGTCGGCACCACTGAGATGCGGATGCCGTCGGCGCGGGCCTTCTCAGCCGCAGCCTCGGCCACCGGGCGAATGTCGGAATCACTCGGCAACACCACGATCTCTGGCCTGCCCGCGCGGTGAATGGCCTCGAGGATCTCGGCGGTCGACGGCGCGATCTTGGCAGTGGCGCGCACGACCGTGGCGCCAGATGCGTCCAGCAAGGCAGCCGTGCCCGCGCCGTGCGCGACAGCGACGACTGCGCGACCGAGTATCCGGGACGATGATCGCCGGTCAGCCGCGTCCTGTCGCAGATCGGTGACGCGAATGCGATACGGGCGTCCGGCGGTCATGCCCGCCTCGATCGCTGCGCCGACGTCATCGGTGTGCACGTGGATGTTCCAGAGCCCGGAGCCACCCACGACCACGACCGAGTCGCCGCGCTCGGCCAGTGCGACGCGCAGCCCGGCCGCATCCTCGTCGCCCGCGTCGAGGAGGTACATCACCTCGTACGCGCCGCCGCCCTCGTCGAGCTCGTGAACATCCCACGGAACCGGGAGGGAGGCGGGCCCGGGATCGCGGCGCACCCCCGTGACCGCCTCGACGAGAGCCTCGAGAACAACGACGAGGCCACGTCCGCCCGCGTCGACGACCCCTGCCCTGGCCAGGACCTCAAGTTGCAAGGGGGTGTGAGCCAACGCCACGGCGGCGGCGTCGGCGATGGTGGTGACCTGCTGCGTGAGGGTCGAGCCCGCGGGGAGCGACGCAGCAGCCTTCGAGGCCGCGCGCGCCACCGACAGAATGGTGCCTTCGGCCGGATCGGCTACCGCGGCGTAGGCGCAGTCAGCGGCTCGTGCCATTGCCGCAGTGAGCAACGCCTCGCGTTCTGCCGCAGTCGCCGACGGGTCGAGGGCCCCGAACGTCTCAGAGAACCCCCTCATGAGCTCACTCATGATGATGCCGGAGTTGCCGCGCGCCCCGAGCAGCAATCCATGTGCGGCACTGGCGAGCATCACCTGCAATCCCCCGGAGTCGCCGGAGTCACGCAGGGTTCCCAGCGCCGCCTCAAAGGTGAGGAACAGGTTGGTGCCGGTATCGCCATCGGGAACGGGGAAGACATTGAGGGCGTCGATCTCCTCGCGATGCCTGCCCAAGCCCTCGAACGCGAGTTCCACCCAGCGGTGGACGCCGTCCGCGTCGAGTCGCTCCAGCACGATCGCAGGCTCCTCAGATCGGGACGGATGACGGCCGGGTGCGGCCTCGCGGGCGAGCGAGAGCGCAGCGCAGCACGCGGACGACCACGAGCGTAGTGTCCTGCCCTGAGGCACGGTCGGACGACCGGTTTGGGAGTCCGGGCGCCAGCCCTGTACCCTGCTCACGTCGCCCGGCTGTCCGGGCAGTCCCGCCTACCTGCGCGGGCGACTCCACCCGATCTCGATGTGAGGACTACGACTGTGGCTGCCAACTGCGACGTCTGCGGCAAGGGCCCCGGTTTCGGCCACTCGATCTCGCACTCGCACCGACGCACCAAGCGTCGCTGGAACCCGAACATCCAGACCGTGCGCGCGCTCGTGGGCAAGACCCCCAAGAAGCTCAACGTCTGCACCTCCTGCATCAAGGCGGGCAAGGTCGCTCGCGTCTGACGCGCCCCGATCTCCGAGAGGGCCGCACCCCCAGGGTGTGGCCCTCTCGCATGTCCCGGTCGCCCTGGACCAGACTGGACCGGTGAACCCCGTGAACCCCGTGAACCCCGTGAACCCCGTGAACCCCGTGAACGACATCGAGATCGGCCCGAAGGGCATTCGACTAGGCCAGTTCCTCAAGTTCGCCGGAGCAGTCGACACCGGCGGCGAGACGAAGGCACTGCTGGAATCGGGCGACGTCACGGTGAACGGTGTGATCGAGCCCCGACGAGGTGCCCAACTGCAACCCGGTGATCTCGTCACCGTCCGCGCGCTGTCCTACCGCATCACCTAGGCACCCTCCTACCCTCCTCGACTAGAAGGGTGGCGGGTCTGGTGGTTGTTCGGGTGGAGGGGGTTCGTTCGGTTGGTCTGGTGGTTGTTCAGGTGGTTGGGGTGGTTGGTCTCCCAGCGTGGTGTGGTGGCCGGGGAGGTAGGGGCGGGGACCGATGTGGACGCGTTGGCCCCAGTGGGATTGCCAGGTATGGGAGCCATCAGGGTGGGTGTCCTGGATTTGGGCGTAGCCCGCGGTCTTGAGTTGGTGACAGGTCGTGCACCTGCCATGGGTGTTCGTG
>WLRQ01000104.1 GCA_009697815.1 Actinomycetota bacterium | reverse complement strand
CTCGCCACTGCAGAATCCGCGCGGCCATCACGGGCCCGACCCCAGGGAGGGCGTCGAGATCTGACGCGGTGGCAGTGTTGAGATCTACGACGTCGACTACCGCAGCACCGCCGCTGCCTGTGTTCGATGACACGGGGGGTGCGACGGGCGCGTCATGCGACACGACGATCTGCTCGCCGTCACCTACCGTTCTGGCCAGGTTAAGGGCGCCGCTGCCGCCCCCGGCCACGAGCCCGCCTGCCGCTCGGATCGCATCGGCGACACGCGATCCGGCGGCAAGCCGGACAAGGCCAGGGTGGCGCACCTCGCCGACGACGTGAACCACCACGAGGGTCGGGGAAGGCACCGGCGCGACCGACCCGACTCCCGGGAGCGGCGAGGACCCCGCAGAACCGGATGGCGCCCGCATCGCGGTTCCTGACACGAGTTCAACGGGTGCGGGCGAGGACCCCAACCCCGAGACCGTGTGCACTAGTGCCCACGCAGCCATGCCCGCAGCGGCGATCCCCACGAGCAGTTGCCGCACGGGCACGCGGCGCACCACGGCCGGGCCCATGCCCACCGGTTCCGGCCCGCTCACATGGTGACCCGACAACTCCTCCATCCCACCGCCGTCGTCAGCAATGCCAAGGGCCGGACCGGGCGACCCGCCCGACAGCGCGCGGAGTCGGGACATGACGAGGTCGGGATCGATCCGGCGGTGAGGACGAGGGAGCACGGGGTGACGCTAGGGACGAGCACGCGTCGGTGCGTCAGCGTCATGCTGCGGCTGGGGATGACCCCGGAAGGCCCGCTTATGCCTGGGGACAGCCGCCTGACCGTTATCGAGAGATGGCCGCGACCTCGCGGATATTGCGCCAGTGGCGCAACACCACGATCGCCGACAGGATCGCGGCGAACAGGACGTCCAGGATATCGCCCCCAAGCGCGAACACCGCAGGTGCGAGAACCACCGCCGCAGTCACCGACGCCAGCCCGACCCGACGAGTGGCGAGCATGCCCAACGCGAAAACGGCGAGCACAGGGATTGCGCACCACGGCTGCAGTGCGAGAACCGCGCCCAGCGATGTCGCGACCCCCTTGCCCCCCCGGCCACGCAGAAATGGCGAGGAGATGTGGCCCAGCACCGCGCAGACTCCGGCAACCAGGGCCGGCAGGTGGGCACCGAAGTGCATGAACACTAATACCGGGACGTAGCCCTTCACGACATCCAGGGCACCGACGAAAACTCCAGTGCGCCAACCGAAAGCACGTGCGGCGTTCGTGGCGCCGGGGTTTCCCGATCCCACGAGACGCAGGTCTGTGCCGCGCACGCGCGCGACCAGCGCCGCCGGATTGACCGAGCCGATCAGGTAGCCGATCGCCGCCGCTGAGATCGTCAGCCACACCTGCACCAGCGGCGCCGGGATGCGGTGCAACCAGTCGAGAATCACGCCGAAGCCCCCGCGCCCGCCTCGTGATCCAGCCTCGGTGACAGGGCCACCGCCACCATCCCCGGACCAACGTGGGCACCGACTACCGCACCCACCTCGCCGACCAGGACGTTCGAGCCAGTGAGCCGCGAGCGCAGATGGTGCGCGAGCGCCTCTGCGCGCTCGGGCGAATCAAGGTGGTGCACTGCCACATCGCAGATGCGCCCCGCAGCGCGCTCCATCACGAGTTCCTCGATGCGGGCGAGGGCGCGAGCACCCGTGCGCACCTTCTCGAGAGGTGATACCCGCCCACCCACGAGCTCGAGGATGGGCTTCACGGCGAGGGCCTGACCCACCAGCGCCTGTGCCGCACCGATGCGCCCGCCACGGCGCAGGTAGTCGAGGGTGTCGACGTAGAACAGGGCGTGGCTCGCCTGGCATCGCGCCATGATCGCCGCGGCAACCGTCGTCGCGTCCGCGCCGGACGCGGCCACGTCGGCCCCGTCGAGAACACCGAATCCCATGGCCATCGCGACAACACGGGTATCGAGAACGATCACGTCGATCGACGCATCTCGCGCCGCAAGCACCGCGGAGTCATAGGTGCCGGACATATCGCCCGATAGATGGGCGGAGACCACGGCGGTGGCGCCCGATGCGGCTGCTTCGGCGTAGGCACGGGCGAAGCGGTCCGGCGAGGGACGCGATGTCGTCACGACACTCCACGCACGCAGTGCCGTGGCCACCTCCGCCGGAGTGATCTCGACTCCCTCGTCGAAGGGTCGACCGTCGACGACAACTTGGACGGGCACAATCCAGATGCCATGGGCGAGAACGAGATCCGCGGGCAGGTACGCGGTGGAGTCAGTGACGATCGCGACGCGGTGCCCCATGCCGTCAGACCTATCGACTCACGTACGAGACCACGGCCGCGATCATGTGAGCACGATGTTGACGAGTTTCGGCGGGCGGACGACCACGGTACGAACTTCGACACCCTCGAGTGCCTTCACGACACCAGGCGCCGCCAAGGCCAAAGCACGCAACTCGTCCTCGCCGATCGTCGGAGGCACCTCGATCCGGTCGCGCACCTTGCCCGCCACCTGCACGACGCAGGTGACGGACTCCTCGACCAGCAGCGCCGGATCCACTGCGGGCCAGCCGGCGAGGGCGACAGTGGGCTCGTGTCCGAGCAGTTCCCAGATCTCCTCGGCCGTGTAGGGCGCGACGAGTGAGAGCAGGATCGCGACGGCTTCGGCGGCTTCGCGAACAGCGGGATCGGCGCCGCCAGGGCCAGAGTCGATGGCCTTGCGCGCGGCGTTGACCAGTTCCATCGTCTTGGCGACTGCCACGTTGAAGCGATAGGTCTCGACGGCCTTCGACGCATCCTCGACCGCTCGAGCGGTAGCACGACGGAGTGCGAGGTCGCCGGTCGTGGCATCGACACCCGGGTCGCTGGTGACGTCGTTGGCGAGGCGCCACGCGCGCGCGAGGAACTTCTTCGCACCGGCCGGTGAGACGTCGGCCCAGTCGATGTCGTCCTCTGGCGGGCCGGCGAACACCATCGTGAGCCGCACAGCATCGACACCATGCACGGCGAGCTCGTCGCTGAGCCTGACGATGTTCCCGCGCGACTTGCTCATGGCGGCGCCATTCATCCCGACCATGCCCTGGTTGAGCAGTCTCGTGAACGGCTCGGTGACCTCGACCAAGCCCAGGTCGTGCAAGACCTTGGTGAAGAAGCGGGCATAGAGCAGGTGGAGGATCGCGTGGGTGACGCCGCCGACGTACTGGTCAACGGGCAGCCACTCGCGCGCGGCCGCGCTGTCGAAGGGTCCGTCGGACTTGCTCGGGTCGAGGTAGCGCAGGAAGTACCACGAGGAGTCGAAGAAGGTGTCCATCGTGTCGGTGTCGCGAAGCGCTGGCTGCCCGCACGACGGACATGCGACGTTGACCCAGTCGTGGGCCCCGCCCAAGGGTGAGGTCCCCTTCGGGGTGAGGTCGAGTCCGACGGTCGAGGGGAGCTCCACTGGCAGCTGGTCGAGCGGAACCGGGACCTCACCGCAGGAGGTGCAGTGGATGATCGGGATCGGCGTTCCCCAGTAGCGCTGACGTGAGATGAGCCAGTCGCGGAGACGGTAGTTGACCGCCCCGGACCCGAGCTGCTTGTCCTCAAGCCAGGTGATCATCCGCGCCACGGCCTCAGCCTTGCGCATGCCGTCGAGGAACCCGGAGTTCATCGCCGGGCCGTCACCGACGTAGGCCTCGCCCTCCCAGTCGTCGGGTGGGCGGACTGTGCGGACGATCGGCAGGTCAAAGACCTTCGCGAACTCGTAGTCGCGCTGGTCCTGGGCGGGCACGGCCATAATCGCGCCGGTGCCGTAGTCGGCGAGAACGTAGTCGGCGGCGTAGATCGGGATGCGCTCACCGTTGACGGGGTTGACCGCGTGGCGCTGGAGGAACACCCCCGTCTTGGGTCGATCCGTGGCCAGGCGATCGATATCGCTGTCTGCCTTGATCTTCTCGAGGTACTCGGTGAAGTCCGCCTCCGCAGGTGTTCCTGACGCGAGTTCGGCGGCCAGTGCAGAATCGGCCGCGACGACGAAGAATGTCGCTCCGAACAGGGTGTCGGGCCTGGTCGTGTAGACGGTGACGGGCTCCGCGCGACCCTCGACCTCGAAGCGAACCTCGGCCCCGGTGGAGCGACCGATCCAGTTGCGCTGCATGAGCAGCACCTTCTCGGGCCAGTTCCCTTCGAGCTGCGACATGTCCTCGAGCAGGCGATCGGCGTAGTCGGTGATGCGCAGGTACCACTGGGTGAGCTTCTTCTTGGTGACGACGGCATCGCACCTCTCACAACGTCCGCCCACCACCTGCTCGTTGGCCAACACTGTTTGGTCATCCGGGCACCAATTGACGGCGGAGTCCTTGCGGTACGCGAGACCTCGCTCGAACATCTGCAGGAAGAGCCACTGATTCCAGCGGTAGTAGGCAGGGTCGCTGGTCTGCAGGACGCGGTCCCAGTCGAAGGAGCACGCGTAGCGGCGCATCGAGGCCTTCTGCTGGGCGATGTTGTCATCGGTCCAGCCCGCAGGGTCGACCCCACGCTTGATCGCCGCGTTCTCCGCGGGGAGTCCGAAGGAGTCCCAGCCAATGGGGTGGAGGACGTTGTACCCGTGCTGCACCCAGTAGCGCGCCAGGACATCGCCCATCGCGTACGCCTCGGCATG
>WLRQ01000103.1 GCA_009697815.1 Actinomycetota bacterium | reverse complement strand
GCTCTGGCCACGCGCCCTCGACTCCAACGCACCCACCGACGCAGACCGCCGCGCACTGCTCGGCCTCGCTCGCGAACAGGAACGCATCGCGGGCGAGCGAGTCGAGGTCACTTTCGACGTCGATTCGGGCTGAGGGCGCGCGTTCGAACTCGAAGTCACTCTCTCCCTCGCGGCCGATGTCTGACCACCGCGGTCGTGTCGCACTGTGCGCCGCGGGGATCCTGCATACGCTCACCCGGTGGCGATCAACCAAACTCGTCGGGCTCGGGCCACCCGCAGGCGTCAGCAACGGATGGGTCGGGTCGCCCATGACCTCCATGACGATCAGTGGGCCGCACTCCAGGTGGCGTGGGGCGGCTGCGCCTACTGCGGCGTCACCGGCGTCCCCTTGCAGCGCGATTGCGTACAGGCGATCTCCCGGGGCGGTCGCTACACGCTCGCGAACGTGGTGCCGGCCTGCGGCTCGTGCAATGCCAGCAAGTGCAACGACGAGGTCACCGGCTGGCTACGTCGCAAACGCCTCGACGAACGCACGTTCCTGCTGCGCTACGCGGAGATCTCATCGGCGCTCCGAGCGCGATTCACCGCCGCCGAGGATTCGACCGAAGGCATCGGCGACGCCTCGTCCGAGACACCGCTCACGACGCGGAAAGTTCACGAGTGAGCAGTTTCAACTCTCAGTAGGTGGCTCCCGCGTCTGGATTCGAACCAGAAACCGCCCGATTAACAGTCGGGAGCTCTGCCGTTGAGCTACGCGGGATCATCGTGCTGCGCCAATCTCTACGACGCCTGCAGAGGATAGCAAGGCCGAAGGGCGGGTCCGAAATCGCGGCCCAACCTGGCGGATTCGCACCGGGCACCCGAGGGCCTCAGATCCCGAGCGATGCCCTCACTTCCGCAAGCGCTTCGTCGGCGCGCGCCCGCAGGACAGGGTCGGCGGGGTCGAGCCCGGCGTCGAACACGACCGACCAACGCAGATCGGTGCTGCCTGCCTCTCGACGCGCCACCATGCGGGCCCCGCGCTCGCCGTCGAGAGCCACATGGTGCTGGACGACGATGCTGGCCATCACTCGCTCGCGCACGACGTGCGGCAGCACTCCGGGGTCGGACTCCACCGCGATGCGACGCGAGAGCGGACGTCCACCTGCAACGTCCTGAGAGATCACCTCGACCGAGTCGGGTTCCCACGAGGCACGCAGGACGAGATCCCACGCGAGCCGCTCGGGCGCCGATCCGGCGGGCAGCACGAGTGCCTGCTCGGTGGCGATCATTGATGACACCCCACTCGGCATCCACGCCAGCACTCGTTCTCCCGGAACCCGGGCACGAACCTCGCGCGGAGGACGGATCCTCACGACGAGCCGCCCGCGACCTGCTCGCGAAGCCCGCGACGATAGCTCTCGAGGGCGAGCACATCGGCGAACAACGCCTGATACGTATCGGGATCCGACGAGGGCTCGATGCGTTGAAGCCTGGCCTTCACATCGTTGATACGACGCGCTGCGTCGATCTCGAGCAGCCGGGCGATCACCGACTGGGCGTAGCGGGTGTCGGCCTGGTCGATGGGCAGCGCATCGACGGCGAGCTCGTGCACGACCGCGCGCACGGCATCGTCGGGGCAAGCAGCGAGTACGGCGTCGAGCCAGGCGCGGTCGGTGAGGCCAGCGGCCGCCCCACCCGCGTCGACGATCGCCGTGTGCACCGCGATGTAGGCGGGCGATCTGAACGCCGGGGTCTCGAGAGCATCAACCCATGATCCGGCAAGCTCTGGGCACTGAAGTGCGACCTTGAGTGCCTCGCGCTCAACCGAGGCCACCTGGTCGCGAGGATCGGGACGGGGAAGTCGCCCCGCGGCGCCCGGCTCCACGGTCGGGGCGTCCGGATCGGCGGGACGCCGCGCGGCCGGAGCCCGCGCCCGTCCCGCGTCCGACACCGAGCGCGCGACCTCCTCCACCGGGAGGCCGAGCCAGCCCGCGAGCATCCGGGTGTACTCAGGCCGCAGGGCCTGGTCGCGGATGCCGGCCACCACGGGAGCCGCGGCACGAAGACCCGCGATGCGCCCCTCGGCCCGGTCGAGGTCGTGATCGGCCAAGGCGGCGCGGATCGCGAACTCGAACAGAGGAACGCGGCGCTCGATCAGCTCTCGCACCGCGTCCGGACCCTTCGCGATACGGAGCTCGCACGGATCCATGCCGCCGGGCTCGATGGCGACGAAGGTCTGCGCGGTGAACTTCTGATCCTCGCCGAATGCGCGCAGCGCGGCCTTCTGGCCCGCGGCGTCCCCGTCGAAGGTGAACACGACCTGGCCCGAGAAGGTGTCGTCGTCCATGAGGAGGCGTCTCAGGACCTTGACGTGATCGGATCCGAATGAGGTGCCACACGTGGCCACCGCGGTCTCGACGCCCGAGAGATGCGCGGCCATGACGTCGGTGTAGCCCTCGACGATCACGGCCTGCTGGCGCTTGGCGATCTCGCGCCTGGCGAGGTCGATGCCGTAGAGGACCTGGCTCTTCTTGTAGAGCGGGGTCTCGGGGGTGTTGAGGTACTTCGGACCGTCGTCGTCGTCGCGGAGCTTGCGGGCGCCGAAGCCGACGACATCACCGGACAGGTCGCGAATCGGCCACATCAGACGGCCACGGAAGCGGTCGTAGATCCCGCGCTGACCACCGCGCACCGCGAGCCCGCCCTCGACGATCTGGTCGTCGCTGAACCCCTTCGAGCGCAGATGGGTGAGCAGGACGTCCCATCCCATCGGGGCGAAACCGACGCCGAAACGCGCCGCCGCCTCGCGGTCGAAGCCGCGCTCGTCGAGGAAAGTGCGGCCGATCTGGGCCTCGGGGGTGTCCAGCCGCGCCTGGTAGAACTCGGCCGTCACCTTGTGGGCCTCGACGAGGCGGCTGCGCTGCCCCGTCTGGCGTCCGGCCGCCGACCCGCCCTCGGTGTAGCGCAAGGTGACGCCGTAACGACTCGCGAGCTTCTCGACCGCCTCGCTGAACGCCAGGTGATCGATCTTGCGGAGGAAGCCGATGACATCGCCACCCTCGCCGCACCCGAAGCAGTACCAGGCGCCCTTGGCCGGGCTCACATTGAACGAGGGGCTGCGCTCGTCGTGGAAGGGACAGAGCCCCTTCAGGCTGCCGCCGCCCGCCGACTTCAGGGTGACGTAGTCGCGGATCACCTCGTCGATGCGGGCCTTCTCGCGAACAACGACGATGTCGTCGTCGTGGATGCGGCCTGCCATGCCCTGATCCTACGGAGGGTTGGAAGGGGTGCGCGCCGCGTCCGTGGGCTGGGTGGGCTGGGTGGGCTGGGGCCGCGTCCTGTGGTGGGATCAGTCCGTGGCTGCCGCGATCCCCCCGCCCCCGGCAGATGTCGACCCCTCGGGCCTGACCCCGGACGACATTGCCCGGCTGCGCGCCGACACCCCCGGGTGCCTCACCCGTCACCACCTCAACAACGCCGGAGCCGCGCTGCCACCTCAGGTGGTGGTCGACACCATGATCGAGCACCTACGTCGCGAGAGCGTCGTCGGAGGCTATGAGGCGCAGGACGAGGCACACGAACGCATTGCCGCCACGTACGTCTCGGTCGGACGCCTCGTGGGGGCGCCGGTACGTCAGATCGCACTCACCACGAGCGCCACGGATTCGTGGTTGCGCGGATTCCTGTCGGTGCCGCTGCGCGCAGGCGACCGCGTCCTCGTCTCGCAGGCCGAGTACGCGAGCAATGTGCTGGCGATCTTGGCGGCGACGCGTCGGGTCGGGGCTGTCGTCGAGGCGGTGCCCGATGATGCGCAGGGCGTGATCGACGTCGACGCCCTGCGCTCGATGCTCGATGAACGCGTGCGCGTCGTTGCCCTGACCCACGCACCGAGCCAGAACGGGCTGCTTCACCCGGCCGCGGAGGTCGGGCGTGTGCTGCGCGAGGCGGGCAGCGAAGCCTGGTATCTCCTCGACGCATGCCAGTCTGTTGGTCAGGTGCCGATCGATGCCGCCGACATCGGCGCGGACTTCATTTCCGCAACCGGGCGCAAGTTCCTGCGTGGGCCGCGCGGAATCGGGATGCTCTACACCTCAACACGCGCCCTCGAACTCGAGCCCGCCCTCATCGATCTGAATGCTGCCGAATGGGTCGATGAGTCCTCCTATGTCATCGCCGACGGCGCCACGCGCTTCGAGTCGTGGGAGCGCTCGTACGCGGGGCTGCTCGGGTTCGGCGCCGCCGCCGACTACGCCCTCGATCTCGGCCTCGACGTGATCGCCTCACGCATCGGCTGGCTCGCCGAGTCGATCCGATCACGCCTCCGTGAGATCCCCGGTGTGGTGGTGCGCGATCGCGGCACCGTGCGCACCGGCATTGTGACCTTCACCGTCGACGGGCGAGTCAGCGCCGACGTCGCACGTGAGATCAAGGCCGCCGGGGTGAACGTGAGCCACTCCCCCGCGTCGTACGCACTACGCGACTTCCGCGCCCAGGGGTTGGCCGGCATGGTGCGCGCGAGCCCGCACGTCTACAACGACGAAGGCGACCTGCAGGCGCTGGTGGCTGCAGTGCGCATTGCTGCAGCCCGAATCGCTTGAGCCTCAGGCAATCCCGGGATATGTGGTGTGGGGTGCGGGG
Organism: Actinomycetota bacterium; assembly: GCA_009697815.1. Lineage (GTDB taxonomy): Bacteria > Actinomycetota > Actinomycetes > S36-B12 > CAIYMF01 > Longivirga. Next base: position 106 of record WLRQ01000103.1, on the reverse strand, counting down.
TGCCCACGGGGTTCGTTACGTCAGCGGCACAGGCTCGCGTGCCACGCGGCGACCGAGCGATCCGTGAGGCTCGCCACCTGGTCGATCACCACACGCATCCGGGCCG
>WLRQ01000102.1 GCA_009697815.1 Actinomycetota bacterium | reverse complement strand
GCTCGACGTGCTGCATTCGCTGTTCGAGCGGGGTGCGCGACATGTACTGCTCGAGGGTGGGCCTACCCTGGCATCGGCGTTCGTCTCGGCGGGCGTCATCGACGCCGTGCGGTGGTACGTCGCACCCGCACTCCTGGGGGCGGGGGCTGTCGCGTTGGCGGAGGCGGGCATGACCACCATCGCCGACGCGTTGCGACTTCAGGTGACGGCGGTCACGCTGGTCGGTGACGACGTTCGGATCGACGCCCGGGTTATCCGGGCCGACTAGGGGAGGAAGACGTGTTCACGGGCATCGTCGAGGAGCTCGGCCGCGTTGTCGCGGTCGAACCACTAGAGAATGCGGCGAGATTCCGGATCCGGGGAGCGCTCGTCACGAGCGATGCGGTCCATGGAGCCTCGATCGCCGTGAACGGCGTATGTCTCACGGTCGTGTCCCACGCCGACGGCGAATTCACCGCCGACGTTATGCAGGAGACTCTCGACCGCTCCTGTCTAGGCGCGCTCGGCGCCAACTCGCCCGTCAATCTCGAGCGGCCGGTCACCCTGGCGGCCCGGCTCGGCGGGCACCTCGTGCAAGGTCATGTTGACGGCACGGGCGAGATCCTCGAACGCATCCCCAGTCAGCACTGGGAGGTCCTGAGGATCTCACTTCCCGGTGATCTGGGACGCTATGTCGTCGAGAAGGGATCGATCACCGTCGACGGTGTGTCACTGACCGTCGTTGACGCGCACCGTGACAGCTTCACGGTGTCGCTCATTCCGACCACCCTCGAACTCACGACGCTCGGCAGTAAGAAGATCGGCGATCCGGTCAACCTCGAGGTTGACGTGGTCGCGAAGTATGTCGAACGCATGATGCAGTGGAGGAATTGATGACGGCCCCGGAAATCACGGCCCCCGAGAAGCCTGCCCAGCACGTGGGTATTCGGCTCGACCCGATTGAGGACGCCATCGCGGCGATCAAGTTGGGCCGAGCGGTGGTCGTTGTCGACGACGAGGACCGCGAGAACGAGGGCGATTTGATCTTCGCCTCCCAGTTCGCCACCACCGAGATCGTGGGCTTCATGATCCGGTGGACGAGTGGGTACATCTGCGTCGCGATGCCCGGTCACGAGCTCGACCGGCTGGGGTTGCCTCCCATGACGGCCGTCAACGAAGATCGCAAGGGAACGGCCTACGCCGTCACCGTCGATGCTCGCGATGTCAAGGCCACCGGGATCTCGGCCGAGGACCGCGCCTTCACCATCAAAGTGCTCGCCGACCCGGCCACTGGGCCTCGCGATCTCACCCGACCGGGCCACGTCGTCCCGCTGCGGGCGCTCGACGGTGGCGTGCTTCGTCGCCCGGGCCACACCGAGGCAGCCCTCGACCTCGCCCGGATCTCGGGTCTGACACCGTCGGGTGCACTCTGCGAACTCGTCAACGACGACGGGTCGATGATGCGTGCGCCTGAGTGTCGTGCGTTCGCCGATACCCATGGGTTGGTGATGATTTCCATCGCCGACCTCGTCGCGCACATCCGCCACAACGAGCGCCAGATTGAACTTGTCGCCGATACTCGTATGCCCACTGAGTTCGGGGTGTTCCGGGCTGTCGGCTACCGCTCGACCCTGGATGGCATCGAGCACGTCGCACTGGTGTGCGGCGAGATCGGCGATGGCGAGGACCTCCTCGTGCGGGTGCACTCTGAATGTCTTACGGGTGACGTCTTCGGTTCCCGTCGTTGCGATTGCGGGCCTCAGCTTCAGGCCGCCATGGCGAGGGTTGCGGCCGAGGGACGGGGAGTCGTGCTCTACATGCGCGGCCACGAAGGCCGCGGCATCGGACTGCTCCAGAAACTGCAGGCCTATGCCCTGCAAGATGGCGGCTCTGACACCGTCGACGCCAATCTTGAACTCGGGCTTCCCATGGACTCCCGCGACTACGGGACGGGAGCCCAGATCCTCGCCGATCTCGGAATCCGCACCATGAGACTGCTCACCAACAATCCGGCCAAGCGCGCCGGGCTCGAAGGCTACGGCCTAGCCATCCTCGATCGGGTGCCGCTTGCCACCATCCCCACGCCCGACAATGTCGCCTATCTGCGCACCAAGCGCGACCGGATGGGGCACGATCTGCCGCCCGATCCCGAGTCGCCCGCTGATCGTGCGATGCCCGAGGGGAACCCGTCATGACCGGCAAGGGCTTGCCACACCTAGATCTGCCGGGCACCTCGGACCTGCGCGTCGCGGTGGTGGCGGCGTCCTGGCACGACGAGGTGATGGTCGGCCTCATCGGCGGAGCGATCCGGGCACTCGAGGAGTACGGCGCACGCTATGAACTGATCCGCGTGCCAGGTGCATTCGAGCTCCCGATCGTGGTGAAGGCAGCGACCGCAGCCGGTTTCGACGCCGTCGTCGCCCTCGGGGTGGTCATCCGCGGCGGAACACCACATTTCGAGTACGTGTGCCAGGCGGCCACTGACGGCCTCACCAGGGTCGCACTGGACACCGGGGTGCCCGTGGGTTTCGGGCTGCTCACCTGCGAGAACGACAAGCAGGCACTCGATCGTGCCGGGTTGCCCGGGTCGATCGAGGACAAGGGTCGTGAGGCGGTCGAGGCTGCACTCTCCACCGTCACGACCCTGCGTGGGCTGACCCCTCGAGGATCCGTAGGCTTCGCGTCATGAAGACCTTCGACGAGCTGCACATCGAGCTCAAGACCAAGTGGCTCGAGCGCGACCCTGAGTCGGCCACGGTGGCCCTGCTCACTGCGGGCGTGCACGCCGTAGGCAAGAAGGTTGTCGAAGAGGCCGCTGAGGCATGGATGGCGGCCGAATACGAGGGCAAGGAGCGCACGGCCGAGGAGATCGCACAACTGCTCTACCATGCGCAGGTGCTCATGCTCGCTGCCGATGTGTCACTGCAGGACGTCTACCGCCACCTGTAGGCGGCATCTGCCCCTCGTCCCGCCACAGCCTGGAGTCCCCGTGTTGCGAGTCGCACTTCCCAACAAGGGTCAGCTCGCCGATCCCTCCCGCGAGATGCTCCGTGAGGCTGGCTACCCCGCCGCCCACGGCGCACGTGAGCTCGTCGTCCAGGACCCCGACAACGACGCCGAGTTCTTCTTTCTGCGCCCGCGTGACATTGCCACTTACGTCGCTAGCGGCGAGCTCGACCTTGGCATCACCGGGTTGGATCTCCTCCTCGACTCCGGTTCCGATGCCGAGACCCTTCTCGAGCTCGGGTTCGCGCCCTCCACCTTCCGCTTCGCTGCTCCCGCGGGGGTGGCCTCGGACGTTGCCGGCCTCGCGGGGCTGCGGATCGCTACCTCCTACGCAGGGCTGCTCGCCGGGCACCTCGACGGGCTCGGCATCTCGGCGACGATCGTCAAGCTCGACGGCGCCGTCGAGAACTCCGTGCGGCTCGGTGTGGCCGATGCGGTGGCCGACGTCGTGGCTACTGGCACCACCCTCAAGCAGGCGGGTCTTGTCGTGGTGGGGGAGCCGATCCTGGTGAGCCAGGCGCTGCTCGTGCGCCGAGCGGGTGCGCCAGCGGATGCGGCCGTCGACACCTTCGTGCGCCGTATTCAGGGCGTGATCGTCGCCCGCGCCTACGTCCTGGTCGACTACGACGTCAAGGCCGACTTCCTTGAGGCCGCCTGCGCGGTCACCCCCGGATTCGAGTCGCCCACGGTGTCGCCTCTGCGCGACGCCGGCTGGGCTGCGGTGCGCGCTATGGTGCCGCGTCGCGACGTCCACCGCGTGATGGACGATCTCTACGACCTTGGCGCGCGGGGCATCCTCGTCACCGATATCCACGCCTGCCGGCTCTAGCCGCACTGCCCCGGCGGCGCCACCCGGGCGAGCGACCCGGGTGTCGCCATCGCAAGGGCGTACCGGCAGGATCATCGAGTGGCGCAGAGGAATGAGGACCGGCCCTTCGCCGGTGTTTCCGTGCCGTCACCGGATTTCGCTGGCGACGACGGGCGAGAGGACCCGGCTCTGGCCGAGGCCCTCGCGCGCTATGACCTCGACCCCACCACCGAGGCCGACGTTGTCGCGGCTCTACGTGGCACGCGACTCATGGTTCCTCTGGTGGCGGTCCTGGACGAGGCAGAAGAGGGTGCGGGTGGGCTCCAGCGAGAGAAGTCGAGCCACATGGCCAGCGTCAGTCTGGTCTCGGCCGATGGTCGACGCGGGCTGCTTGCGTTCACCAGCGTCGCGTCGATGGCCGCGTGGGATCCGAAGGCACGGGGGATCCCGACAGCCGTGGCGACGGTCGTGTCGGCCGCACTGCAGGAGGAGGCCGATGCGGTTCTTCTCGATCTCGGCGGCCCGGTTCGATTCGCCGTGCAGGGCCAGCACCTTGTCACCGCCGCGAGGGATCGCAGCTGGCGGGACCCCGTGACCGATCCGGAGGTGTCCTCAGCCGTGAGGGCGGCACTCGAGGGGCTGGTAGCTCCCCGCTGCTGGCGGCTCGAGCACCCTGCTGTCTCGGGGGCGGGCTCGTCGGCGGACCTGCTCGTGAGGATCTTTCCCGATCCTGGAGTCGATGCCGACGCCCTCGCAGCGGAGGTTGCTGAGCGACTCGCGGCCGACGCGATCCTCGCGGCGCGCTGCCCTCGTGGGATCGCCCTCGGCCTGCCGCCCCTCCAGCCTCGCTGATGCGGCGGCCAGGCCGCGTCAGGAATTGAGCGTGTCGTCCTTCCACACTTCCGAGCCTTCGGCATCATGGTGGCGGCAATCTCGAGCACCTCACTTTCGCTGAAGGGATCCACATG
>WLRQ01000101.1 GCA_009697815.1 Actinomycetota bacterium | reverse complement strand
CTGACGAGCTCCTGGGCGAACTGGTCGGGGCTCATGCCATAGCGGGGTGCCTGCTGGACGAGCCACGCCGAGAGCTCGGCCTCGGCGACGGAAAGCTGCTCCGTGCTGGCGATCTTGTCGAGGACGAGCTGGCTCTTGAGCGCATCGCGCGCCTCGGTCTCGAACTCGGCCCGGTGGCCTTCGTCGCCGTGGCCGTCGACGAAGTGCTCATCGACCTGCTGCTTGATCGCACCTTCGGGAATGGGCACCTCAGTGGCCGCGAGCAGCGCGGCGGCGACCTTGTCGCGCGCCGCGTACCCCTGCTCGAGAAGCTTGACGCGGGCGAGGCGCTCACTGAGATCGGTGCGCAATTCGGCGATGGTGTCGAACTCGCTGGCGAGCTGCGCGAAGGAGTCGTCGGCCGTGGGCAGCTCACGCTCGCGCACGGTGGCCACGGTGACGGAGACCGAGAGTTCCTGGCCCGAGAACTCGCCGGCCTCAGGGGTGAACGCGAACGTGCGGGTCTCCCCGGCCGAAGCGCCCTCGAGCGCGTCGTCGAAGCCAGGGAGCATGCCCTCGGTGCCGAGCTCGTAGGACATCGCCTGCGCGACGAGGTCCTCGACCGGCGTGCCGGCGTTGTCGCCGCTGATATCGAAGAGCAGGACGTCGCCCTTGGTGGCGGCGCGCTCGACGGCCTTCAGAGAGCCGAAACGGGCACGGAGCCCATCAAGCTGGGTGTCGACGTCGGCCTCGGTGACCTCGGCTGCATCGACCGTCACCTCGATGGTGTCGAACGCGGGGAGATCGAACTCCGGGACGACATCCATCTCAGCGGTGAACAGAAGTGGTGCGGCGTCCTCAAAGGTGGTGACGTCAACCTCGGGGCGGCCGAGAAGCTTGATCTCGTTCTCGCGCAAGGCGGAGTCAAGATTGGTGTTGAGTGCGTCGTTGATCGCCTCGTCGAGCACAGCGGCGCGGCCAACCCGCTGATCGATGATGCGGTTGGGCACCTTGCCCTTGCGGAACCCGGGGATGTTGACCTGCGCTGCGATGCGCTTGTAGGCGGCGTCGAGTGCTGGCTTGAGCTCCTCGAACGGGACCTCGACGGTGAGCTTCACCCGGGTGGGCGAGAGGGTCTCGAGAGCGCTCTTCACGGGATCTGTACTCCTGGGTCGGGGACGAGGCGGAACTGGTGAACGAGTCGGGGCGGGGAGAGTCGAACTCCCGATCTCCTGCCCCCAAAGCAGGCGCGCTAGCCACTACGCTACGCCCCGCGGCGCCGCCCGAAGTCTAGTGGACCCCGCAGCGACGACCTACCCGGAGCCCGATCATCGCCCGACCCAGCTCGCCTGGTCGGGCCGGCGCTGGTGCCGGGCCTGTCTCGCGGGACCTCGCGAGCGTGGCATCATGGGGCGGCGCCGTCGAAAGATCGGCCCCGCGGGTGTAGCTCAATGGTAGAGCCCCAGCCTTCCAAGCTGGCCATGCCGGTTCGATCCCGGTCACCCGCTCTGACGTGCAAAGGACCCCCATCTCGGCTCGCTCGGGAGAGGGACGCAACCCCGGACTCAATCATCAACTCTTGCTCTGGAGCGCAGGTCGATGGATGATCACTTTCCTCATTCGTGAACCTCCGCTAAGGGATCCCCGATGAAGACCCTCGTCCGTCGCCTGTACGCCCGACGCCACCGTGGCCGCGCGCTCGCGGCAACGGCGATCATCCTCGCCGCACTCGCCCACACCGCCGCCGCTCTCCCGCCAGGACCCGTCAGCGGCATCGTCTACAGCCTCACCTACCTGGCGACCGCTCTCTGCCTCCTCGCCGCACCCATAGTTGGCCTCATTAACATCGCGAAAGCGAACACCGCTCGTAACGCAGGAGAAGATCCCGCTCAACCACATACCAGCAACAAGTACCTCGGCCGCATCATCAGCGCGGCTGGGATACTTGTCATGATCGCTCCCGTCCTGATCGCGGTCGCCACTACACCACCTGGCCACAACATGTTCAGCGAAGGAGACTCCCAGAGCGGAGGCAGCGCCATCTGGCTCGTACTGCTCACCTTCCCGCTCGGAGGCGCAGCTGCTCTCACCGGCGCAATCATCGGCATCATCCGGAGAAGCCGCCCCTCCCCAGACCTCCCTCGGGTCTCTCCTCCAGGTTGGTACGAGGACGCTAGCTCAGCCGGGCGACAGCGATGGTGGGACGGAGCGGCCTGGGGACCGCTCATGCCGATGGATATCCCTGCGACTAGCACGGGTCCGGTCTCGACCGCTGTCGCCCCTTCGCTGGGGGCTGAATAGGTTCATTCATCGAGTGTCCTTGGCCGAGCCTCGGTCGAACCGGGCGCTAGCGACAAGATCAACAACCGTTGACAGACAGTCGGCATATCCCTTCGAGCGGGGACGGGTGTGCTGCAGGACAGGGGATTACGAGATCCCATGTCCTGCAACAGTTCGCGCTCTGCCCGGCTACGCGCCGGGGGTAGTGTTCGTACCGCCAACGCTGAGGTAGGTCTGCCGACTCAAGACCCTGCCCTTCTTGGTGATCTCCGTTGACGCGGGGCCTGGCGTGCCTCCGACAAGCCGCGGCGAGTCCAGGACCTTCTCATGATCGACGGAGGCCACCGCCGTGACCTCGAGCAAGGTGCCGTCGTCGGCGAGCAACAGAGTCACCGTCTCGGTCGGGCCGAAGGGGAAGTCCAGCGCCGTTCCAATCCGGCCTAACTCGTCCTTGACGAAGTCACGCTTGGTGACGCCGGGCTGCGTGGACAGGATGGTGAACATCGCCGCCCTCTGGCTCGATGTCAGCGGCGCGGTCGCCAGGAGGATGCCGACGGCGTCGATGATCGACCCCCTGGCCCCCACCAGGGTCTTCAGGTGTGTGTCGAGTGCGATGGGGTCACTGCTCATTTCGGCTACTTGAGCCCACGACAGGGCAGCGTCGTAGGGCAGGGTGAACCGCGCCGGGGCGTTGCTGACCTTCATCAGCTTCTCGCTTCCCGTCTGGATCCACTCGCCGCCGTTGCGCCCGTACCAGACGGTCGTCGTTTGCACCTGGTCCGAGCCCGGGGCTGGGTTGGCCAGGTTCACGCTGGTGGATGTCACCTTCCAATACGCGGCGTCGATGCTGGTGACGGCAGGGGCGATAGCCGCGAGGTGGGTGAGGAACTCAGACGCGGAAGCGACAGACACCGGGGCGATGCCCGGCGTGCTGAGGGTCGGTGCGGCGATGACGAGTGCTGCCGCCGCGGCGACCGCGCCCGCGCCGACAGCCCAGCGGGTGCGCCGACGTCGCGCCGAGTGGATCGACTTGGCGCGCGAACGGATGACGTCGGCCGATCTGGCCCGCGCGGCGTCGACGGCGATGGCTTCGCGCACCGCGGTCGCCGAGCGGTCGAGAGCCTCCGAGGAAGGCGCCGGGGAGGGTGAGGCGGTGAGAGCCTCCCAGCCGGGCAGGTCGTTCAGGTCGTCGAGCAGCTGGTCGTCGAGGGTGTTCATGCGATGGCTCCAGGGATGAGGTGAGAAGTCAGTGGAATGGGTGCGGTGTAAGCAGGCTCGGCGGCGTCGAGCTGTTCACGTATGCGCGCGCGGGCACGGTGCAGTCGTGAGCGGGCGGTGCCGGCTGGAATCCCAAGTGCCGCGCCGGCTTCGGTGGGAGTCAGCCCATCTAGTGCGACCAGGAGCAGCAGTTCCCGCTCGCCATCGGGCAGTGCACGGACTGCGGCGAACAGCGCGGGTGCGCTGCGCTGGGCATCGACGCGGTCGTCGACGGCGTCCCAGCCCTGGTCCTCGGCACTCCCATAGCCGAGGGGAAGGGCGGTCGGGCGGCGCAGATGGGTGGCCACGGCGTTGCGGGCAATGCCGAACAACCAGCCGCGGGCGGGGCCACGATCGGGGTCGAACGTGGCGCGCCCGGCGTAGGCCATGAGCCAGACCTCGGACAGCACGTCCTCCGCTGCGTGGGGTATCCGGCGGGCGAGGTATGCGTACAGCGCTCCTGAGTGGCGATCGACCAACGGCTCGAACGACATGGGGTCGGTCTCGGAGCGTGCGAGCAGTTGCTCATCGGAGTCCACGGTGCCTCCTTCGCGGGCTCAGGCGAGCCCTCACCCTCTACTACGCGAGGAGTTCAGCAAGCGTTCGCTGGAGCACCGCGCCGAGTGCATTGGTGCTCGGCGGCAGAGCCACCGCGCCTCGTAACCTCTGCGTCATGTGCCGTTCACGATGAGTCCCTAGCGTGACCTTTCGTGACTGTGTTGGAGTGGCTTTCGGGGCTTTCGTTGCCCATTGTCTTCCTGATGATTCTCGCGCTGTGCGTCCTCACGTTGGAGGTCGTCAGCGCCGCGTCGAGGAACTTCGACCCGAAGGACCGCACCAACGACAACATCGGTCGAGCTGCACGGGCATTCCTGAGCAGCGCCTTCAACTTCGTGGGGGCGTTCACGATCATCACGTCATGGAACGAGGACACCAAACTCCACTCCAATGGCGAGCGCGAAGTGGTCGCGGCGCAGACACTCGTGCGCGAGATTCGATTGCTGGCGCCGGCGGACTCCACTGTGAGCAGTGCGTTGAGCGACTACGCGCGGGCTGTGCTGCGGGGCGAGACCGGCGACGGAGGGGAGCTCGTGCCGAGCACGCAGGCTGAGGATGCCTTTGTCGTCGTAGAGAATGCCGCTGTCAGCGTCATAGAGCAGCCCGGGTCGGACACCTTCCGAAGCGGGGAGGTTCTCGACTCCCTCAAGGATCTCAAGCTCGCTCGCCTGGAGCGGGTGGGAGAGCTGTCCAACACGATCGCGCTGCCCCTCATCTTGCTGCTGCTGGTGATGGCCGCTCTCAACCTGGCGGGCATCGGCCTATTCCCGAGCGGCACCTCGCGGGCACTCAAGCGGATGTTCGGTTTCGTGGTTGCGGTCGCTGTTGCGTCGATGCTCACCGCTGTCGTCTT
>WLRQ01000100.1 GCA_009697815.1 Actinomycetota bacterium | reverse complement strand
CGTGACACAAATGGTCACGTGGGCCTCGGGGTTCCAGAACACTTCCTCACCGTGGGCGAGGCCGCGGTGGCACACACTGCAGGTGCCGGTGTGGGCGAGCAGGATGCGCTGATGTAGGTCGCGGTCGACGTGGTCGTGTTTGCGCACGTGCGCTCCGTTATCGCGGAACGCCCACGCCATCAGGATCAGGCCGGCGACAACGACCGCGGCGAAAATGATCAAGGGGTGCCATGCGCTGGAACCCTCGCCGTACTGGGCTTCTCGCGGCCACAGCACGTTCAGGCCGAGCGCCGTCACTGCTGCCGCTCCAATGATCGACAGCGGTTCGAGCCAACGGCCCGGCGACCACGGCCCGGGCGCCCAGTCATCCCGTCTGCGCGCCGTGATCAGGCCAATCAGCGGCACAACGAAGGCGAGCATCAGCGGGGCGGCCGACACTCCCGCCAGCACGAAGGCTGCCTTGGCCGACAGAAGGAATGGGAGAATCGCCCCGATGACGCCCACCGTGATGAGCGCGTTGCGAGGGAGTCGCTCCCGAGCGCTGAGCCGGTTCAGCCAGGAGTGCTTCGGAACCTCGCGGTCGCGCGCCATGGTCCAGAGAGTGCGCGAGGCCGCGAGCTGGCACAGGGAACCCGCGGCGAACGTCGCCACCACGAGAAGGGCCGACAGAATGCGCGCTGGCCCCAAGCCCAACGTCTGCTCCACGGCCGTGACCACGGTGGAGGCGTAGGGATTCTGCGCGAACTCGCCAGACACGGCATCGGCTCCAGGAACGGAGACGGCCACAGCGATGACCCCGTACAAGGTGACGAGTCCTCCGACGAGCAGCGTCCACAGCATTGCCCGGGGCACGGTGCGGCGCGGCTGGGGCACCTCCTCTGCCACCTCCGCGGGCATCTCAAAGCCACGCAGCGCTGTCGCCGAAGCGAAGGCGAGGGCGGCGAGGAAGGGTCCGGTCCACCATGCCCAGTCGATGCCGGATGCGTTGGGATTCCGCACGAGATCCCCGAAGCCACGCTGCGCATGTGTGATCAGCAGCGTGCCGAACACCAGAACGCCACCAATCGACACCGCGCCCGCGACGTACATCACTCCTGCTTGAAGGCGACGGCTCACCGAGTTCAGGATCGTGGTGACCGCGATGATGACGACCGCGAAGCAGGCAGCGGCGAGATGGTCCGGGGCGGGCAGGCCCAGCGAGTAGAGGATCCGCTGCGTATCGAAGAAGGCGAGCGACGACATGAACAGCAGGTAGGAGCAGACGTAGGCCCAGCCGACGAGCAGCCCGGCGCGAGGGCCGATGAGCTGCCGAGACCAGGAGGCGACCGAACCTTCTAGGGGCCAGCGCGACGAGAGCGCACCGAAGACCGCTGCAACCACCATCATCAGCATCAGAAGGACCGCAAGGGCCAGCCACGAGGCCAGCCCCGCGGACTTGATCAGCAGTGCGGCAAGGGAGAAGCCGATCAGAGGCCGGATCGATGTGAACGCCAGCGCAGAGGCGCCCCAGCCGGAGAACCCGCGGCGCATGGAGCGAACGTCAGTAACGGGGATGCCGTCGGGCTCGGCGTTGGTGCTGATGGGGTCAGACATGGAGCCTCCTAGACGACGACATCGTCATTGCATGTGACACAAATGGTTACGTGCGCCTCAGGATTCCAGAACACTTCCTCACCGTGGGCGAGGTCGCGGTGGCACACGCTGCAGGTGCCGGTGTGGGCGAGCAGGATGCGCTGATGTAGATAGCGGTCGACGTGGCCGTGGTTGCGCACGTGTATGCCGTTGCCACGGAATGCCCACGCCATCAACAGCAGGCCCGCGACGGCCAGAACCACGAGGAGGACAGCAGGTATCCACTTGGCGCTGCCTGTGCCATACAGGATCTCCCGCGGCCACAGCGAATTGACGGCCAAGCCGAGCAACGCGATTGCCGCGACGGCAGTAAGGGGCGTGGCCCAGCCTCCCAGGCTGAAGGGGCCAGATCGCCATGTGCTGCGAGCGCGGCGGGTGAGCCGTCCGAGCATGGGGATGAGGAAGGCGATCATCAGCGGAGCCACGCTGGCACCCTGCAGGATGTAGGCCGACTTCACCTTGGAGATCACGAACGGAAGGGTCACCCCGATAACCCCAGCCACGATGAGTGCGTTGCGCGGAATCCTGCGCCTATCCGTGACTCGCACCAGCCATGCGCTCGCAGGCAGTTCTCGGTCGCGCGCCATCGTCCAGACAGTGCGCGACGCGGCGATCTGGAATACCGAGACGGCCGCAAAGGTGGCGATCACGATGAGCAGGGCCAGCAGCTTCGCGGCCCCTGTGCCCATCGCCGCCGCCACAGTGCTGCCGTCGGACGCGGCGTAGGGGTTGCTGGCCAGGTCGGCGGTCACGGCGGGAGCTGCCGGAACAACCAGCGCGATGGAGAGGCCGGCGAGGATGGTGAGCGCACCACCGACGATGAGAGTGGTGAACATGGCGCGCGGAACCGCACGAGGCGCGTCGCGGATCTCCTCAGACATATCCGCGGGAAGTTCAAAGCCGCGGAACGCGAACGCCGCCGCCCATGCGAGCGCGACGAGGAACGATCCCGTGAGCCACTCGCCGGCCGGTTGCGATCCCGACTGGCCGATCACGTCGGCAAGACCTCGGCTCGAATGGCCTGCGATGAGCGCGATCGAGTAGCCGACGCATCCGATCAGACTCGCGACCACAGCGGCGACGACGAGGGCCATCCCCCACGCGCGGGGAAGGAAGTTCACGAGGGTGGCCAAGAGCATCACCAGCGAGGTGACGACGTTGGCCATCACGATGCTCGGGGACTCAAAGCCCACGAGGTAAAAGATTCGCTGCACATCGAAGTAGGCCAGAGAAGCCATGAACAGCGAGTAAGAGCACAGGTGGAGCCACCCCGTGATGAACCCAACGCGGGCACCCACGAGCTGCCTGGCCCAGCCTTGAACCGAGCCTTCCACCGGCCACCGTGAGGCGAGAGTGCCGAACACGGCGGCGACGATGAGAAGGATGGCCAGGAGTGCGACAAGGGCGGTCCATGCGTTCAAGCCCGCGTAACTGATGAGCAGCGCAGTGCCGCCGAAGCCCACGATGGGCCGGATGGCCGTGAGTGACACACCGGTAGCTCCCCGCGCGCCGAATCCGTGGCGAAGGGTCCGTACATCTGCCAGCGGCAGGGCGTCGCTGCGATCGAACGTGGAGTCGCTCATGGAACCAATCCGCAAGGTGTACGACGAAGCGAAAGCTGGGAAATCCGAGGCCCAGATCAACCTAGTGGACGAGGACGAAATGGGCCTATTGCGCGCCCGAGAGTGTGCCTTGTGGGTCGGGCCTCTCAGATCGGAGCGCTGTCCAACGACCATGGAAGGAACACCACAGCGCCGAGCAGGACAAGCCCGATGAGCCCCAGCGGGAGGAGGTTGCGGCGTAGCCGGCGGCATGACCAGTAGCCCAAGGCCAGCAGGGAGAGCACCAGGACCGTGCGAAACAGCGCGCCCGCGTTCACCGGCTCACCATTGGGCGCGAGCACCTGCCCGCCTAGGCGTGCGAACACGAACATCACGATTCGGAAGACCGGCGCTGACTCCAAGAGCATGAAGGCGAGGAACATGGAATCTGCGTGCAGGGCTCGGTCACCCCGGCGCAATCCGACAAGCGCCCGAACGACGCCGAAGACGATCATCACGGGAAGAAGCGTGAACATCACCCTGTTGAACGGCGTGCGAATCACCCACAGGCTGAGCGACAGTGCAAGCACGACGAAGGCTGGCAATAGCGTGCACAGAATGACCGGGCCGATTGCCCTATGCGCAGCCACAAGTCTCTCGGACCGCACTCCTCGACGAGCGAGAATGAATTGGCTAAAGAGTGCCACGGCGAGGACGAGCGCGGCCACGGCGTGCCCCGTGATCAGCGTGTAGGACGACACCGACGTGCCGAGAATCGACACGTCGTGATCCGGCAAGTGCATTGTGGTCGAACCGCCACCCCACGTGCCGTTCTTGACGAAGTTCGACACCGACGGGATGAACACGAGATTCGCACTGAATGCCGCGCAGACGAGCACGAACTGCGTTCGGCTGAGCGAATGGGTGTCTTTCGAGAAGGTGCGATCAACACTTGATCCGTCAAACACTGTCGGCGTCTTCATCGCCAGGTCTCGGCTTTCTCTATCGCGGTCAGGAGACAAGGGCCAACCCAGGCACCGGACTCGCCAGGGCGGCTCGTCGGGCTCCTTGGGGACGAGAGCGACTGCGCACCCTCAACTCCCCAAGGAGCCCGACCCGGAGCAAACCTGTCGAGCAACTGCATACGTGCCACTTCCCAGACGTTCAGTGCGTCACGTGGGGAAGTCGGTGTAGATCACGCCGTCCGGTGAGTAGTAGAACTTGTAGTCAGTGAAGAAAGCGACACTGCCATCTGGCTGCACGGTGCCCTCGGAAAGGTAGCCAGCTGCGGTGGCTGGCGTGATCCAGGCGTACATCTGGTTATAGAGGATCCACAGAATGGGGTGGTTCGGACTCCACGCGGTGTTCTGCCCGCCTCCGTACTCCAAACCCTGCCAGTTCGGCAATTGTGTGATCGTCGGAACTCGGGAGTCGACGGTGAGAGAGCCGTCGGTGTGGGTGGGCGTGTAGTTGGTTGAGGTTCCGCCGGCGCAGTGGGTGACGTAGGTGCCTGCGGTGGATACGCCGGTCAGGGGTGAGGCGTAGGCCGTGTCGTTGCTGGCGTAGATGCCGCAGGTGGGCTCAGTGATCCAGGTGATCGGGCTGGGGCTGGTCGTGTACGTGATCGTTGGGTAGGTGTCCCCGGCGGTGATCGCGGTGGGAGACGCTGCAGTCACGGTGGCAGGCGTCTTGCTCACGAGTGCGATCGGAGTTGACTGGAAGACGAACTCGGGCACTGCGCCGATGTTGTTGTTCAGGGTCGAGAAGGCGCCGCCGCGCTCGATGGAGACCTCGTACTGGAGGTCGTCGGCCGCGCCATTGGCGGCCGCACCCGTGGGAACCTCG
>WLRQ01000010.1 GCA_009697815.1 Actinomycetota bacterium | reverse complement strand
TTTCACCGGGCAGGTGAAGCCGCGCTACGACGCCGATCACGAGGCCCAGATTGCCCAGGCACGGGCGAAGCAGGCGACGTCGCACCTTGCGGCGGTCCAGGCCCAGTGGCAACGCAATCTGGTGTCCTACTGGCAGAACTCGAGCGCATACGCCAAGCAGGCAGAAGTTTTCGCGACCTATGCAGTCAGGGTCAGCGCTGTGGCCAGGGCCTGGGATGCCATCAGCTCGGCCCGCGCGGCCTATGCGCTGGCACTGGACCAGTACTCGCTGGCGAGTGCGGCACTCACCTCGTTCTACGTCGATCAGTTCGCGGCGCAGGCTGGCTATGACGAGGCCCGTTCAGCATGTGGGCTTCCACTCGCGACCCCGACCCCGACGCCGCTTCCCTCGGCGACCGACGGCCCCACCGCGACCGCGTCGACAACTCCGAACCCGAGCCCGAGCCCGTCGCTGAGCTGGTCCGTCACCGGCAGTCCCACCTCTACCCCGTCGTCCTCAGTGACCTCGGCGCCGGCCCCGGTATGTCCGCCGGAGGTGCCGACGATCTTGCTCCAGACCGCGCCGACCCTGCCCCCATTCCCGACCGCGCCCCCGGACCCGACACCGAGCGGCTCTCCCTGATCGACCTTCGGCGGGGCGTCCGGCTGCCCGATCAGGCGCCAGGACCGATAGCCTGCGGCGAACCCGAAGATGAATGAGGAGTGGCTGTGCTGCTGTCGGACCGTGACATCCGTGCCGAACTGGCCGGAGGCCGAGTCGCGCTCGAGCCTTTTGACGACTCGATGGTGCAACCCTCAAGCGTCGACGTTCGGATCGATCGCTACTTCCGGGTTTTCGAAAACCACCGCTACCCGCACATCGACCCGGCGGAGGAGCAGCTCGACCTCACGAGGCTGGTCGAGCCGGAGAAGGGCGAGCCTTTCATCCTGCACCCGGGCGAGTTCGCCCTCGCCTCGACGTATGAGGTCGTCACCCTGCCTGATGACATCGCGGGCAGGCTCGAAGGCAAGTCGTCCCTGGGACGCCTGGGTCTGCTCACCCACTCGACCGCGGGTTTCATCGACCCTGGCTTCAGCGGACATGTCACCCTTGAGCTGTCCAATGTCGCGACGCTGCCGATCAAGCTGTGGCCGGGCATGAAGATCGGCCAGCTGTGCCTGTTCCGGCTCTCGAGCCCGGCTGAGCATCCCTACGGGTCGGGAGCCACAGGATCTCGTTACCAGGGACAGCGGGGACCGACCCCCAGCAAGAGCCACATTAACTTCCACCGCACAGAGATCTAGCCCCCTCCTCGAGGCCGCAGTGTCAGGCGGCGCACACGCCCTTGACGGCGAGTTGCCAGACTCGCTGCGTAGAACGTCACCATGAAACGTGCTGTGGTGGTCGTCATCGTCCTCTGCCTCGCCTTGGGCGGGTATTGGTTCTTCGGTCGTTCGTCGTCGTCGGCGTCGACCACGCAGTACCTCACCACCCCGGTGCGCCTTGGTGATGTCACTGCCACAATCGCCGCGACCGGGACGGTGGCCGCAGCCAGCACCTACTCGCTGGCCTTCGGACAGACCTTGGTGTCGACTTCGACCTCGTCATCGAGCCAGAACTCCTCCTCGAATGCCAGCAGTTCGAACGCGAACAGCTCATCGGGCACCTCAAACACAGTGACGTCGGTCTCCGCGGTAGTCGGGCAGCACGTCACTGCGGGCCAGACCCTCGCGACCGAGGACACCGCCGGGTCTGACGCGGCGGTGGTTGCGGCCCGGTCGAGTGTGACGTCGGCGCAGGCGCAGGTCGCCATGGCGTCCAGCCAGTTGACGTCAGCGCAGCAGAAGATCGCAGCACAGGTGTCAACGAGCGCACAGGTGGCGTCGGCCCGCGCACAACTGGCCGTCGACCAGGCCCAGCTCACCATCGACCAGGCGCGCCTGACCACAGCCACGGCAGCCCTCGCCGCCGACAAGTCCGCGGTCCCGGCAGTGGCGACTCACGTGATCGACGCCGATACCCTCTCCGTCGCGCAGGCGCAGCAACAGGTCACGCGCACTGAGAACGCCATCACCGCAGACACTGCCGCCGTCGTTGCAGCCGCGGATTCGGCCCCGACCAAGGCGGCGAACGCAGCTGCCCTTGCCCAGGCCAATGCCTCCGTGGTGCAGGCCCGCAACTCCGTGACCACTGCGCAGGCAAACCTGTCGGCGGCGGTGACGGCAGCCGCTGCCACCACGATCACGGCGCCGGTGGATGGCGTGATCACGTCGGTGAATCTCACGATCGGCCAGACCCCCCCGTCGGCGGCGGCGATCGCGATGCGGGCCGATGAGCTGACGGTGGTTGCCAATATCGCCGAGCAAGATGAACCCAATCTCGCCGTCGGGATGACAGCCCAGGTCACGATCACCGCGCTCAACAAGACGCTGACCGCGAGGCTCCTCGACCTTCCGACGAACGCCAATTCGTCATCCGCAGGATCGGGTGCCGTCACATTCCCGCTGTCGCTCTCGTTGGGAGGCTCGCCGGCAGGGGTCCTCCCGGGCATGTCCGCCACGATCTCCATCACGACGGCGGCGGTGAAGAATGTGCTCGAGGTGCCGACCTCGGCCATCCAGGGAACGAGCCCCAACAACACCGTGCAGGTCATGACGAACGGCACCCTCGTCTCGACCCCGGTCAACGTGGGGCTCTCGACGAGCTCGCTCACGGAGGTCATCTCGGGCGTGACCGAAGGGCAAGTTGTTGTCACAGGAGTCGTCAACCCGACCGCTGCGACCACCACGACCGGGGGCGTCGGCGGACTCACAGGAGGCGGCGGGGGACCCCGCAACTTCGGTGGCGGTGCCGGGGGTGGCTCGCGCAATGGTGGCTGACCAGTCGGCAGCGCAGGTGCCACTCCTCGAGGGCCGAGGGCTTACGCGCATCTACCGGATGGGCGATACGGAGGTGGCCGCGCTGCGGGGTGTCGACTTCCGCATCGACCTCGGGGAGAACGTCGCCATCATCGGGCCTTCGGGCTCGGGTAAGTCGACCTTGCTGCATATTCTCGGCCTGCTCGATCGACAAAGCGCGGGCCAATACCTGTTCGCGGGCGTCGACACCGACACTCTCGACGACGATCGGCTGGCGGTGCTGCGCAATCGTGCCATCGGCTTCATCTTCCAGAGCTTCAACCTCGTCTCCGGCGAGTCGGCGCTGGAGAACGTCGCCTCCCCGCTGGTCTACGCCGGGGTGAAGCGACGCGAGCGCCTCGACCGTGCGCAGGAATCCTTGGTGCGCGTGGGTCTCGGTGATCGACTCCACCACGACCCATCGCAGCTCTCGGGAGGCCAGCGGCAACGTGTGGCGATCGCCCGGGCACTCGTGACCCGTCCGGCGCTGATCCTGGCCGATGAACCCACGGGCAACCTTGACTCACACTCGAGCGCGGAGGTGTTCGCCCTCCTCGAGCAGTTGCAGGACCAGGGCCTCACTCTCGTCACGATTACCCACGACCAGCGGATCGCCAATCGCGCCCAACGGATTCTCAGGGTTGAGGACGGCTCGCTCATCGACGGCAACGCGGGCGATTCGAGCTATCTCGACCATGCCGAGCAGGGTGTCTCATGAGCTATGTCGAGGCGCTGCGACTGGCACTGCGCCGTCTGCGCACCAACGCTCTGCGCACCGGGCTCACGTCGCTCGGAGTGATCATCGGAGTGGCGTCTCTCGTGGCACTCATCGGAGTGGGTGAGGGTACTCAAACCGCACTGACCAAACAGATCGCAGGCCTCGGCACGAACCTGCTCTCGGTCAACGCCGGAGGTTCGCTCGTCGGTGGCATCCGTGGCGCTGCAGGCTCTTCGAGCACTCTCTCGCTCACGGATGCGACGGCGATCGCCGCACTGCCGGGTGTCCTGGCGGTGGCGCCAGAGATGGCCGTGCCGAACGTAGTGATCGTCAGCGGGCGCGCCAACACCACCACGTCGATGACGGGCACCACACCTGCCGAGCAGACTGTGCGGGCCTACGAGATCCAGACGGGAAGCTTCATCAGCGACCTCGCAGTGGCGAAGGGGTTGCGCGTTGCGGTTCTTGGCCCCACGACCGTGACGAACTTGAACCTCACCCCGGCGGAGGTCGTGGGATCGACAGTCACGATCGACGGGATCCCGTTCACGGTCATCGGAGTGACTCAGCCCAAGGGGGGCAGCGGTTTCAGCAACCCCGACGACGTGGTGTTCACACCGATCAGCGCGGTGCAGTCGCGGTTCACTGGCGCCTCCTCGCTGCGCACCGTCGGTGTCTCCGTTGCCGACCCGAACAACATCGCCTATGTCACCAGCGAGATCCAGGCAACGCTCAGGCTCCGCCACGCCCTTGCCTCGACCGCCAGTGACGACTTCACGATGGTGAGCCAGAACCAGCTCCTCTCGGTCGCCTCGAGCACGACAGCCACGATTCGCAACTTCCTCATCGGCATTGCCGCGATCGCGCTAGTGGTCGGAGGGATCGGCATCGCGAACACGATGCTCGTCTCAGTGCGCGAAAGGGTGCGCGAGATTGGCACTCGGAAAGCTATCGGTGCTCGACGACGCGATATCGGACGGCAGTTCCTCGTCGAAGCCGTGATCGTCACCCTTGGCGGTGCCGTCGTCGGCGTTCTCCTGGGCATGGCCGTGACGGGCCCCGTCGGGAGTGCGGTCAGCGTGCCCGCAGTGCCGACCCTGGGCGGTATCGCGCTGGCGTTCGGCTCCGCACTCGTGGTGGGAATCGTCGCCGGCTACCTGCCGGCCCGCCAGGCCTCGCGACTCGATCCGGTCGAGGCCCTTCGTTATGAGTAAGCCCAACACATCCAGGAGATTCACGTGACTGAGAACGCCAACCCGAGTACACCCGATGCCGCGGAGACGGGCGCCGCCTTCGTGGCGCCCATGAAGGCGCCCTCGATGCCCGACATCACCGATCTGGTACAGGGGTCACAAGGGCGCAAGGAACCGCGCTCCGGCGGAATGTCCTTGGGGCGCAACGCCATCGCCGCCGTCTCTGTCGCGGGCCTGGTACTCCTCGGCGGAGGTTTCTTTGCTGGCAAGGCGATGGCGGCCGGTCCGGCATCGCTGTATGACGCCATGCAGCAGGCGAGCTCCGGCGAGTTGCCCTGTGGCGCGCCTCCGGCCAACGCGGATGGCGGCGGCGGAGGGATCTCCCGGCTCTGCGGTGGTGGCACCCCGGGTGGTGGCACCCCGGGTGGTGGAGCCGGCGGTGCTGGCTTCCCTGGCGGTGGCTTCGGCCGTGGGCTGAGCGGCACGGTCACTGCGGTCACTGCCACCACTCTCACCCTCGAGACACGTGCGGGCTCGGTCACAGTCGCATTGGCCGCCGATGTGGCCGTGGCTAAGACGGTTGCCGGCGCTGCCAGCGACATCGTGGTGGGCTCCACGGTTCAGGTGGCGTCGACCACCGACGCGAGCGGCAACCGCACTGCCTCCCGCGTGACTCTTGTGCCGGCCGACGCACTTCCCGGCGGTGGCCCTGGTGGGCCCGCGGACCAGTCCCCCGCCGGGTGACTTATCCCCTCGGACGGAAGTCGCGGGCACCCGGCACCTGGAGCACGCACGCCGTGATGACGACGAGACAGACGATGATTCCCACCAGCACTGCGGTTTCCCCTACCGCAGCCACGACCGGGCCGGTGAGCACGAGGCCCAATGGCATGAGGGCAAAGACCGCCATCCAGTCGACACTGCTCACCCGTGCGAGACGGTCGGGGGGCACCTCTCGTTGCAGGGCGCTCGTCCACCACACGGCGAACGGCTCCCAGCACGCGCCTGTCACGAGGTAGGCGGCGATGATCGGCCACGGCGACACCGCGAACATCAGGGTCAGTGGGATCAGGCCGAACGACAGCCCGAGCAGCCAGGCCACCTGCCCCGGATGTTGTGGCCGCCAGCGGATTGCGAGGAATGCCCCCGCCACCCCGCCGAGGGAGAAGGCGGCGAGAGAGCCGGCATACACGGCGTCGGTGCCGAACTCGCGACGTGCGATGACCGGCAGCAGGACGTTCTCGGGTGCGATCACGGTCATCAGTAGCAACGCCGCCGCAATCAGAGTTCCCCATAGCCACGGCTGGGAGCGCACCTCGCCGAGTCCCTGGCGAAGCTCGCGCAGGAACGGCTCAGTTGGGGGCTGGTCGACTCGAGGCGGTTCATGGACGCGGAGCAGGCACAGGAAACTGATCAAGAACGTCAACGCGTTGACGGCGAATGCACCCCGAGGTTGACCGAGTGCGATGACGATCACTCCCCCAAGTCCGGGTCCGATGACCGCGGCCGTTCGGTAGCTCACCGAGATGAGGCCGTTCGCGGCCTGAAGGCGGGGTTCGGGTAGCAGGCTCGGCAGCAGCGCGGTCTCCGCGGGGCGGAAGAACGCCTCGCCAGCACCGACGACGAAGACGAGCATCGCCAGGAGCGCCACAGGCGGTGTCCCGGGCAGGAAGGCCAGCGATCCCACGGCAACCGCCCTGAACAGGTCGGCTCCCATCATGACCAGACGCCGCGGAAGCCGGTCGGCCCAGACACCCCCGACGAGGGCGAAGAGCACGATCGCGAGCCAACGTGCACCGAGAACCACGCCGAGATCGCTCGCGCTGCCCCCGGCGTTCAGTACGGTCACGGTGGCCGCGATCGGGAAGACTTGGTCGCCGACGGTCGAGATGGTCTGCGACGTCCATAGCCATCGGAAGTCGGGGAAAGCCAGCACGCTGTCCGCAAGCGCGATTCGCGCGCGTCCCGGGGCTCGTGGCATGAACCGAGTCTGACACCTGGCGCGCAGGTCGCGTCCGCTCCCGTCCTGACTCTTCGGTCAGGAACGGTACGCGGTGTGCTCGACAGGCCCGGACCCTCGCTGAGTGATGTGCCGTCCTGGGCGCGGGTACCCTCGGAGGGTGTTCGAAATCCCGTCCGTCGCCCCCACTTCGGAGGCACCAACACCGGGCGGGGGCACTAGGTTTCGCGCTGATGTCGAAGGGCTGCGGGCCGTCGCCATCGCCGCGGTCGTGGGGTATCACGTCGGGCTCCCGTTTCTCCCGGGCGGTTTCGTCGGTGTCGACGTCTTCTTCGTGATCTCCGGCTTCCTGATCACCGGGCTGCTCGTCCGGGAGGTCACGACCACCGGACGTGTCTCGCTGACGCGGTTCTGGGCCCGGCGGGCCCGCCGTCTTCTGCCGGCCGCGACCTTGGTTCTCGCAGTCGTGACGGGGTTGGCGTACTTCGTCCTTCCGGCTCTCGACCACGGGATTGTCGGCGCCGATGTGGTGTCCGCGGCCTTCTACGTCTCCAATATGCGCTCCGCCGTTCAGGCGACGGACTACCTCGCATCGGACGCGAACCCGAGTCCGGTTCTGCACTTCTGGTCGCTCGGCGTCGAGGAGCAGTTCTACCTGGTCTGGCCCCTTCTGATCCTGGTGACCGCGCTGGTTCTGGCGCGCCGCCGCCGCCGGATCGCGATCGAGTCAGCAGGTGACTGGCGCGTCTCGCGGTTGCATCTCGCGGTTGTTCTCGTCGTTCTCGCAGTGGCGTCGTTCGCGCTGTCACTGAGGCTGACGGAGCGGATCGAGCCCTGGGCCTTCTTCGGAATGCCAACGCGCGCATGGGAGTTCGCCGTCGGAGGACTCGTCGCCATCGGAACGGCCGGGCTTTCCAGGCTCCCGGCGCTTGTCCGCCGTGCATCGGGCGTCCTCGGAATCGCCGTTCTGGTCGGGTCGGTTGCGTTGATCAACGCGGAGGTGCCGTATCCCGGCACGGCAGCGCTGTGGCCGGTGCTGGCGACGGGTGTGATCATCGCGTCAGGGTCGGCGCCGTCCGATCACGGTGGCGGTGCGCCCCGCCTGCTGTCGTGGTGGCCGATGCGCGCGCTGGGGCGGCTGTCCTATTCCTGGTACCTATGGCACTGGCCCGCCCTCGTGCTCACCGCGTCGCTGTGGGGCGTCATGGGGGTGCCTGCGCGAGTGGTCGTGGCGCTGCTGGCGCTGGTTCCGTCCGCCCTGGCCTACCGCTTCATCGAGCGCCCACTGCACCACCACCCCGCGCTCGTGCGGAGCACACGCGGATCGCTGGGGCTGGGTGGCTCGTTGTCGGCGGCCGCGGCCATCGTGGGCCTGGTGCTCATGGTGTTCCCGGGCGGTGGCGCTCTTGCCAGTGCAACGGCCCTACCCACGGCTGCTGACGAGCAGGTGGGCCGCGGCCCGGCGTCGACAGCTGGTCCTGATGAGCCGGCCAACGCTGGGTCCGGCACTGGAGAAGCCACAGCCTCTCCGGCGGCGATCGTGTGGCCGACGGGCGCCCTCACCCCGACGCCCGCCACCGCGCGCGCCGACCTTCCGATCATCTACGGCGACGGGTGCCACCTCACGGCGCCCGCGGTGGCGTATCCCCCATGTCACTTCGGCGATACCCAGTCCAAGATCACGATTGTGCTCTTCGGGGATTCCCATGCTGCGCAGTGGTTCCCGACACTTGAGGCGATCGCCATCGAGCATCATTGGCTGGTGGTGTCCAGGACGAAATCCGGCTGCCCGGCCCCGGATGTCACCATCTACCAGCGCAATCTCAAGCGTGCCTACGACGAGTGCGACACCTGGCGCGCATCGGTGCTCGCGGAGCTCAGCGGCCCCGACAAGCCGACGCTCGTGATCGCGACAGGCACCCGCACCGAGTCGCTGGTCGATCGCTCGACGGGTGATCGCATGGCGGCGTCCGCTGCGGGCGCGGAGTGGAAGGCCGGATGGACTCGCACGCTGGCGGCGTTTGCGGCCAGCGATGTTCACGTTGCCGTTCTGCGCGACACCCCGTGGCCTGGCGCCGACATCCCCGTGTGCGTCTCGAGTCACCTGTCTGCGCCGCGCGTGTGCGACGTCGCACTCGACGCGCTCGATTCACCTGCGTACGACATCGAGATGACGGCAGGTTCGCCGACGGCGCACGGGGTCGATCTCACGGACATCCTGTGCGACTCGCGCGGGTGCCCCGCGACGCTCGGGAAGTACTTGGTCTATCGCGACACAAGCCACCTCACGGCAACGTTTGCTCGAGCGCTCACGCCCTACCTGTACCGCGCTCTGGCCCCGTTGCTGCCGTAGCTGTGTTGCTGGGTGCGCGCGGCTCAGGAAGTCCGGACACTTCCCAGCAGCAGGGTGGCGACATCGACAACCTCGGCGAGCGGGGCGTCCTTGCCCTGTGAGCGGTTCGTGACGCCGTCATTGAGCATGACCGAGCAGAACGGGCATGCAACTGCGATCTTTGCGGCGCCGGTGCCGAGCGCCTCGTCGGTGCGGTTGAGGTTGATACGGGTGCCGAGGCGCTCTTCCATCCACATGCGAGCGCCACCGGCACCGCAGCAGAACGAGCGATCGGCGGAGCGTTCCATCTCGGTCAACGTCAGACCGGGCAGCGAGGTGAGTAGCTCGCGAGGCGGTGTGTAGACCTTGTTGTGCCGACCGAGATAGCAGGGGTCGTGGTAGGTCACGCCGCCCTCGACGGGGGTCACCGGCGTCAGGCGGCCATCCTTCACCAGTGAGCTCAGCAACTGCGTGTGGTGCACAACTTCATAGTTGCCGCCGAGCTGGGGGTACTCACGTCCGAGGGTGTTCAGGCAGTGTGGGCAGGTGACGACGATCTTCTTCGCCTTGATCTCGTTGAGCACCTCGACGTTCTGCATTGCTTGCATCTGGAACAGGAACTCATTGCCCGCGCGGCGGGCCGGATCGCCGGTGCAGGTCTCGCCCTCACCGAGGACCATGAACTGCACGCCCGCCAGGTTGAGCAGTTCGGCGACGGCCTTCGTCGTGCGCTTGGCGCGGTCTTCGAAGGCGCCGGCGCACCCGACCCAGAACAGGTAGTCGACGTCGTCCGGGATGGCGTCCTCGCCCTCGGCGCCGAAGACCCGGACCTCGAAGTCGACCTCGGTGATCCAGGCGTTGCGCAGTGAGGCGTTCATTCCCCACGGATTGCCCTTGTTCTCGACGTTCTTGAACAGGCCCGCAAGTTCCTGCGGGAACTGCGACTCGATCATGACGCGGTTGCGGCGCATGTCGGCGATGTGGTCGATGTGCTCGATGTCGACGGGGCACTGGTTGACGCAGGCGCCACACATCGTGCACGACCACAGCACGTCCTCGTCGATGACCGCGTTGTCGTTCTCGCGCGATCCCACGAGGGGACGGGCGTGCGCGTCCTGCACCTCCTGGGAGTACGAGGTGATCTCGACGGGCACGGGTGTCGAGGCCTTGCCGACGCCCGGAGAGGCCAGGTACGTCGGGTTGTTCTTCGCGACGAGGTAAGGGGCCTGTGCGAAGAGATTGTCGCGCAGATCCATGATCAGCAGCTTCGGAGAGAGCGGCTTGTCGGTGTTCCACGCGGGGCACTGTGACTGGCATCTACCGCACTCAGTGCACGTGGCGAGATCGAGATTGCCCTTCCAGGTGAAGTCTTCGATGGACCCGCGTCCGAAGATCGCGTCGTCGTCGGGGTCCTCAAAGTCGATCTTCACGGAACCTGAGTACATGGGAAGCAGCGGGCCAAGGCCATTGGGGCGCCTGGAGAAAGCGACGTTCATCGGTGCGATGAAGATGTGCATGTGCTTGCTGTAGAGCACGAGGATCGTGGTTGCGAGCACCATCCCCAGGGACCCCAGGATGAAGGCGGTCTCGATCCACTGGTTCGCGACGATCGTGAGTGGCGCGAGCAGGGCGCCCACGCCTTCGGACACGAAGGCGCCGCTATCGAAGGGGAAAGTCCCCGTGTTGATCTGAGCCCCGCGATAGATGAACAGCGTGATCACGATGGCCGCGATGAATCCGAGGATCATCCAGGCGCCACCGGTGTGCGATCCGTAGAAGCGCGACTTGCGGCCGATACGGTGCGGGTTGCGCTTGATGCGGATCGCCGTGAAGACCACGAGGCCCACGAGGACGAGGACCCCGAAGACATCCTCGAGGAACCCGATGATCGACCACGTCCCGACGAGCGGAATGTGGAAGTTGGGATCGAGAAGAGACCCGAACCCCTCGATGATCGTGAGCCCGAGAACCAGGAAGCCCCAGAACGTCATGAAGTGCGCGACGCCGGGGACGCTCCACTTGAGGAGCTTGCGCTGTCCGAGCACCTCGACGAGTTCGGCCTGCAGACGGATGCCCTTGGCGTCGGTGCGGCCTACTGCTGGCTGGCCCGATGTCACGACCTGGAAGATCCGGTTGGAGCGCCAGGCCGCGAGTCCGAGGGCTGCGACGGTCAGCAGGATCCCGAGGACGAGGCGCACGGTGAGGTGGACCTCGGAGAGCGGGGTCAGATCCGCGACGTCATTCGCGAGGGTCGACAGCGAGCGCACACGGGCCTCCGGGGTGTGGCGGGGCGGCGGGCGGTTCGGCCGCCCGGCCTGAAGTGCCAGTCACGAAGCCTGGCGCCCACACGCTAGCGACCCGGGGGCCTTGCCGCCTGCTCGGGTGCCCTCGAGTCGTAGGTGACGTTGCTCATCCCCTGCCCATGATCGGGGGAGGTTTAGCGGCCTCTAGGGCCGCTCAGGGCACATTCACCCGCAACGGGGGGATGATATGAGTCGAGGTGGCTCATATTTCATGCTGCTCGATTTGACAGTTCATCTGACTGCCCGCACTCTTGGAGGCACAACCTCTCTTTCAGGTCTCGTCCGTTCACACGAAAGGCCCTTCCCATGGCACGCGCAGTCGGAATCGATCTTGGCACCACCAACTCCGTGGTGTCGGTCCTCGAAGGTGGAGAACCCACCGTCATCCCCAATGCCGAGGGTGCTCGCACCACCCCGTCGGTCGTTGCCTTCGCCAAGAACGGCGAGGTACTTGTCGGAGAGGTCGCCAAGCGGCAGGCCGTCACCAACGTCGACCGCACGATCCGATCAGTGAAGCGGCACATGGGCACCACCTGGTCCGTCGACATCGACGGCAAGGCCTACACCTCCCAGGAGATCAGCGCGCGCGTGCTGCAGAAGCTCAAGCGCGACGCTGAGGCCTATCTCGGTGATGTCGTCAGCGACGCCGTCATCACGGTGCCCGCGTACTTCAACGACGCCCAGCGCCAGGCCACCAAGGAGGCCGGTGAGATCGCGGGTCTGAACGTCCTGCGAATCATCAACGAGCCCACCGCGGCTGCACTCGCCTACGGTCTCGACAAGGGTGACGAAGAGCAGACGATCTTGGTCTTCGACCTCGGCGGCGGCACATTCGACGTCTCCCTGCTCGAGATCGGCGGCGGCATCGTCGAGGTGAAGGCCACCAGCGGCGACAACCACCTCGGCGGC
The DNA here is from genome assembly GCA_009697815.1 of Actinomycetota bacterium. Classification (GTDB taxonomy): domain Bacteria; phylum Actinomycetota; class Actinomycetes; order S36-B12; family CAIYMF01; genus Longivirga. The sequence continues at coordinate 49,767 of WLRQ01000010.1, read as the reverse complement.
GACGACTGGGATGAGCGCCTGGTCGCGCACCTGGCCACCCAGTTCAAGAACGCGCATGGGGTCGACCTCACCAAGGACAAGATGGCACTTCAGCGCCTGCGCGAGGCGGCGGAGAAGGCCAAGATCGAGCTCTCGAGCTCGATGCAGACCTCGATCAACCTCCCGTACATCACTGCGTCTGCAGACGGCCCGCTCCACCTCGACGAGAGCCTGTCGCGCGCCCAGTTCGAGAAGCTCACGAGTGACCTCCTCGACCGATGCAAGGCGCCCTTCGCGGCGGTCGTGAAGGACGCAGGGATCGCTGTCGCCGATATCCACCACGTCGTGCTCGTCGGCGGATCCACGCGGATGCCCGCCGTCACCGAGCTGGTCAAGGAGCTCACCGGCGGGCAGGAGCCCAACAAGGGCGTCAACCCCGATGAGGTTGTCGCCATTGGCGCCTCGCTCCAGGCCGGCGTGCTCAAGGGCGAGGTCAAGGACGTCCTGCTCCTCGACGTCACCCCTCTCTCCCTCGGCATCGAGACCAAGGGCGGGATCATGACTCGCCTCATCGAGCGCAACACCACGATCCCGACGAAGCGCTCGGAGATCTTCACCACCGCTGACGACAACCAGCCCTCGGTTGAGATCAAGGTGTTCCAGGGTGAGCGCGAGATGGCGGCCTACAACAAGAAGCTTGGCACCTTCGAGCTCACCGGTCTGCCGCCCGCGCCTCGGGGCGTGCCGCAGGTCGAGGTCACCTTCGACATCGACGCCAACGGCATCGTGCACGTGATGGCCAAGGACCTCGGCACGGGCAAGGAGCAGTCGATGACGATCACCGGCGGCTCTGGCCTTCCCAAGGAAGACATCGAGCGGATGATGAAGGACGCCGAGGCTCACGCCGAGGAGGACCGCCAGCGCCGCGAGGATGTCGAGGTCCGCAACTCCGCGGAGTCCTTGTTGCACCAGACAGAGAAGTTCCTGGCCGACAACGCGGACAAGGTCCCCGAGGACGCACGGAGCAACGTCGAAGGGCCGCTCGCCGAGCTCAAGACGGCGCTCGCCGGCGAGGATGTCGCCGCGATCAAGTCCGCTGCCGAGAAGGTCGCGACCACAAGCCAGGCTCTCGGTACCGCGATGTACGCGCAGTCAGAAGCGGCGTCGGCTGACGGAGCGGCAAGCTCCGAGTCCTCGGATGACGACGTCGTCGACGCGGAGATCGTGGACGACGAGGACACCAAGGCCTCATCGTGAGCGAGTCCGAGGAGCCTGGATTCTCCTTCCAGGACAAGCGCCGTGTGGATCCGGACACCTTCGAGGTTCGGGAGCAGCCCGCTGCTCCCGAACCCGAAGGGAACGACGAGTTCGCCGAGATCATCGAAGGCCTCGTCGTCGAAGGTGACTTCGACCTTGTCGAGGACAAGATCGCGGAGCTCACCGGGGATCTTCAGCGGGTCCACGCCGAGTACGCCAATTACCGCAAGCGTGTCGAGCGCGATCGCGAGTCCATGCGCGACCTCGCGCTCGGCAGTGCGTTGGCTGAGTTCCTTCCCGTGCTCGACGACATCGGCCGAGCGCGTGAGCACGGTGATCTCGAGGGCGCGTTCAAGTCGGTGGCCGAGGCACTCGAGTCCACGGTGGGTCGGCTCGGCTTCGAGCGCTTCGGCGCTGTGGGCGATCCATTCGACCCCTCGCTGCACGAGGCCATCAGCCACACCGAATCCGACCAGGTCACCGAACCGACGTGCGTGTCGGTGTTCTCCCCCGGATACCGCTACGCCGGGCGCGTCCTGCGCGCGGCAATCGTGGCGGTTGAGGGTCCCGAGTAGCACACGGCGCACGACCTGACCGCACGACCTGATCGCACGCCTGACCGCACGACCTGATCGCACGCCTGACCGCACGGCCGGCTGCCGCACCGAGAAGGGAGGGACGCCGTGAGCCAGAAGGACTGGATCGAGAAGGACTTCTACAAGACTCTCGGCGTCCCCAAGGACGCCAAGGCGCCCGAGATCAAGAAGGCGTTCCGGGCTCTGGCCAAGCAGCACCACCCGGACTCCAACGAGAACAACCCGAAGTCCGAGGCGCGCTTCAAGGAGGTGTCCGAGGCCTACGACGTCCTCTCCGACGACACCAAGCGCGCGGAGTACGACGAGGCCCGATCCCTGTTCGGTAGCGGTGGCTTCCGACCTCCCGGAGGGCGCGGACGGGGGCAACAGGGCGCAACCTCCTTCGACCTGTCGGACCTTCTCGGCGGTCGCGGTGGCGGTGGTGGTTTCGGCGACGTCTTCGGCGGGGTGTTCAACCGCGGTGGGCCTCAGCCCGGCGCTCGTCGCGCTCGTCGAGGTGCCGACATCGAGAGCACCGTCACCCTCTCCTTCGACGAGGCGCTCACTGGTGTCACCCTTCCCCTTCGTCTCACCAGCGATGCGCCCTGCACCTCGTGCGGGGGTACCGGGGCACGCAATGGCACGACCCCTCGCGTCTGTCCCACCTGCCAGGGCGCGGGGCAGGTCAACCGCAATGCGGGCGGGTTCGCACTCCCGGAGCCGTGCCGCGGATGTCGCGGTCGTGGTCTTGTGGTCGATGACCCATGCCCCCTATGCCAGGGCAGCGGGAGAGCCCCGTCGACGCGAACTGTTCAGGCAAGAATCCCCGCAGGCGTGCGCACCGGACAGCGAATTCGATTGCCCCGCAAAGGAGTTCCGGGTGAGCAGGGCGGTGAGCCGGGTGACCTCCTCGTCGTCGTCACCGTCACGCCGCACCCGGTGTTCGGCCGTGACGGCGACAACCTCACCGTCACGGTGCCGGTCACGTTCGTCGAGGCGGCGCTCGGAGCCGATGTCACGGTGCCCGTCCCCGGTGGCACCACGGTCACTGTCCGCCTGGCCGAGGGAACCCAGAGCGGCCGCGTGCTCCGCGTGCGCGGCAAGGGAGTTCGGCGCAAGGATGGCACTCAAGGCGATGTCCTCGTCACTGTCGACGTCGCGGTCCCGCAGCGACTGTCGAAGCAGGCCCGCGAGGCGCTCGCTGCGTACGCGGACGCCACCGCCGACCACGACCCTCGCGCCGACCTCCTGGCCCGCGCCCGTCCGCCGGTGGAAACCCCATGACGCTGTCGGTCTTTTCGCGCGTGCCTGAGGTGTCGGAGGGCTCCGATGATGCGTGAGGCTGTTGTTCTTCTCGCCTGTGCCCGGGGTGTCCGATGACGCATGATCGATTCCGGCCCGATGACCTCACTCCGGTCTATGCGATCTCCGTGGCAGCCCAGATCGCCGGGTTGCACCCCCAGACCTTGCGCCAGTACGACCGTCTCGGCCTTGTCTCGCCTGACCGTACGGGCGGCCGCAACAGGCTGTACTCACTGCACGACATCGCCCGACTACGCGAGGTCGCGCGGATGTCGACCGAAGGAATCAATCTCGCGGGGATCCACCGAATCCTGGCACTGGAGTCTGAGGTCGACGTCCTGCGTTCGGAGGTCGGGTTCCTCCGAGCCGAGGTCCAACGTCTCCGGCCAGGCCTCAGTGCCCGCAATCCAGCCGACTCGCAAGCGGGGCTCGGCTCCACCCCGGGCAGAACGGGCACCACGACCGGCACCGCCGTCGTCGTCTGGCGCCCCCGCCCCGCCGACCGCGACCGTTCCCATTGACCCCCCACCCATTGCGGGTGAATGTGCCCTGGGCGGCGCTAGAGGCCGCTCAACTTCCCCACTGCATCCACAGCCAGAGATCGTCATGATGGACATGGCCACGATCTGCGTCATACGACGGGGGTGATCGACATGGATCTCAATCTCACGACCAAGTGCCAAGAAGTCGTGGCCGGCTCGGTACGCCGCGCCGCGACATCGGGCCAGGCCCAGGTGGAGCCGCTTCACCTGCTCAGCACCTTGCTCGCTCAGGGCGCAAGCGGCGAAGGAATTGCGACGGCGGTCCTCGACCGTGTCGGTGTCGATCGCGTGGCCCTCACGAGGCTGGTGCAGGTGGCCCTTGACGCACTGCCGTCGGCCACGGGCGCGACCGTGCAATCGCCGCAGCTCTCTCCGGCCACCTATCGCGCTCTCACCGCAGCAGAGCTCGTCGCGACCCAAAGCGGTGACACCTTCGTGTCGACCGAGCACCTGCTCGCCGGTCTGGCTCAGCAAGGCGGGCCCGGCGTTTCTGATCTCCTCAAAGCAGCTGGCGCTACCCCAGACACGCTTTTGGCCGCCATCGCCGAGGTGCGGCAGCGCCCCGTAACGACGGCCGATCCCGAGGGCAGCTTTCAAGCGCTTGAGAAGTACGGCGTCGACCTGACAGCCCTCGCGCGCGAGGGCAAGATCGACCCGGTGATCGGCCGCGACGCGGAGATCAGGCGTGTAGTGCAGGTGTTGAGTCGTCGCACGAAGAACAACCCGGTGCTGATCGGCGAGCCGGGTGTGGGCAAGACTGCGGTAGTCGAGGGGCTTGCGCAGCGCATCGTCGCGGGCGACGTCCCGGACTCCTTGCGCGGCAAGAGATTGGTGTCACTCGATCTCGCGGCCATGCTCGCGGGCGCACAGTACCGAGGCCAGTTCGAAGAGCGCTTGAAGTCAGTGCTCGATGAGATCAAGGGCAGCGACGGACAGGTCGTCACCTTCATCGACGAGCTACACACAGTGGTGGGCGCCGGAGCCAGCGGAGATTCCGCGATGGATGCCGGCAACATGCTCAAGCCGATGCTCGCCCGCGGCGAGTTGCGCATGGTCGGCGCAACCACCCTCGATGAATACCGCCAGCGCATCGAGAAGGACCCAGCACTCGAGCGGCGCTTTCAGCAAGTCTTCGTTGGTGAGCCCAGCGTCGAGGACACGATCGGGATCCTGCGTGGCATCAAGGAGAAGTACGAGGCGCACCACAAGGTTGCGATCGCCGACTCCGCACTTGTCGCCGCTGCGACTCTCTCCGATCGGTACATCACGAGCAGGTTCCTCCCAGACAAGGCCATCGACCTCGTCGACGAGGCCGCGTCCAGGCTCCGGATGGAAATCGACTCGTCGCCCGTCGAGATCGATGCCCTTCAACGGCAGGTCGACAGGTTCCGCATGGAGGAGCTTGCCCTCGCCCGCGAGACCGATCCGGCGTCAATCGAGCGCCTTGCTAAGTTGCAGGCCGACCTTGCCGACAAGTCCGAGGAACTGGCCGGAATGCGCGCCCGTTGGGACGCGGAGAAGCAAGGCCTCGATCACGTCGGCGATCTCAAGATTCGTATCGATGAGTTGCGCATGCTGGCCGATCGGGCGCAGCGCGACGGTGACTTCGAGCAGGCGTCACGCCTGCTGTACGCAGAGATTCCTGCCCTCGAGATCCAGCTCACCGCTGCCGCGTCCACGACAACCGATCGGGCGCGCATGGTGCGCGAAGAGGTCGGCCCGGACGACGTCGCAGAGGTCGTGGCAGCATGGACAGGAATCCCCGCCGGACGCCTTCTCGAGGGTGAGACCGCGAAGCTCCTGCGCATGGAAGATGAGCTCGGCAAGCGTGTCGTGGGCCAGATCGATGCGGTCCGTGCCGTGTCCGATGCCGTGCGACGTTCGCGCGCAGGTGTGGCAGATCCGGATCGCCCCACGGGGTCCTTCCTCTTCCTCGGCCCCACTGGCGTCGGCAAGACCGAGTTGGCGAAGGCCCTCGCCGAGTTCCTCTTCGACGACGAACGCTCGATGACGCGTATCGACATGAGCGAATACGGTGAGAAGCACTCTGTCGCAAGACTTGTCGGCGCCCCACCCGGATACGTCGGCTATGAGGAGGGCGGACAGCTCACCGAGGCGGTTCGCCGGCGCCCCTACACCGTGGTGCTGTTCGACGAGGTCGAGAAGGCCCACCCGGAGGTCTTCGATGTACTTCTTCAGGTGCTCGATGATGGTCGGCTCACCGATGGCCAGGGCCGCACGGTCGACTTCCGCAACGCGATCCTGGTGCTCACGTCCAATCTTGGGTCTTCTTATCTCGCCGACATGACTCTGTCGACCGAACAGAAGGAGAACGCCGTGATGGGGGTTGTGCGCTCAACGTTCAAGCCGGAATTCTTGAACCGGCTCGACGACACAGTGTTGTTCCACCCGCTCGGCGTCGAGGAACTTGGCGTGATCGTCGGACTGCAGATCGATCGACTTTCGGCGCGGCTCAGCGATCGGCGACTCGGCCTTATGGTCACCCCCGCCGCCCGCGAATGGCTGGCACTCGGCGGGTTCGACCCGATCTACGGCGCTCGGCCATTGCGCCGGCTTGTGCAGACCTCGATCGGAGATCGACTTGCGAAAGCGATCCTCGCCGGTGACGTGAGTGATGGCGACACGGTCGTGGTCGATCGTGCGCCCGACTCCCACGGCATCACCGTGCAGAGGCGTCAGTGACGAAGCCGGGCAGGTTCGCCGCGCTCAGCCGAATGCGCGTCGCAGGCGCATGAGGGCCTCCTCAAGCACCTCAGGACGTTTGCAGAATGCCCATCGCACAAAAGGCTTTCCAGCATCCGGATCGTCGTGGAAGACCTCGTGGGGAATCGCGACGACGCCGGCACGCGTCGGGAGTTCGCGGCAGAACGCCCACCCATCGTCGTATCCGAGCGGTCGCACGTCGGTGGTGGCGAAGTACGTGCCTTGCGCCACGGTGACGGGGAAGCCGAGTGCGGTGAGGCCATCGCACAGCATGTCGCGCTGGAGCTGAAGTTGGTCGCGGAACCCGGCCCAGTAGGAGTCGGGCAGGGCAAGCCCCTCGGCCACCGCCCACTGGAACGGCCCGCCCGAGACGAACGACAGGTGCTGTCGGGGAACGCGCACAGCGGCGATCAGATCGGCGGGTCCGGTGGCCCAGCCGACTTTCCATCCTGTCAGTGACAGTGATTTGCCCGCGCTACCGATCGTCACTGTGCGCTCGGCCATCCCAGGAATGGTGCAGAACGGGATGTGCACCGACCCGGTGAAGACGAGGTGCTCGTACGCCTCGTCGCTGATCACCCACAGGTCCTTCTCGATGACGAGGTCGGCAATCGCGGTGAGTTCCTCGCGCGTGTACACACTGCCCGTGGGGTTGTGCGGGGAGTTGAGCAGGAGCAGTCGGGTGCGAGGGGTGACAGCGGCGCGTAACGCGGCGACGTCTGGTCGGAACGTCCCGGGAGTCAACGGCACGGAAACCCGTGAGGCGCCCGCGAGAGAGATCGCGGCGGCATAGAGGTCGAACCAGGGCGCGAACATCAGCACTTCGTCGCCCTGCTCCACGAGGGCTAGCAGCGCTGCGGCGATGGCCTCGGAGGCGCCGGTAGTCACCACCACGTCTGTGCCGGGGTCGATGGTGATTGCGTAGAAGCGCTGCTGGTGATCGGCGATGGCGCGGCGCAGCTCGGGGACACCGTGTGCGGGTGGGTACTGGTTGCCCCGCCCCTCCTGGATTGCGCGAATCGCAGCGTCCCGCACGACATCGGGACCGTCGGTGTCTGGGAAGCCCTGTCCGAGGTTGACCGATCCGGTTCTGATCGCGAGTGCGCTCATCTCGCCGAACACGGTCGACTCGTGTTCGCGCATTCGTTCGACAAGGGGCGGGATTCGTCGCGTCACGGCAGCGACACTACGAGCCGACTGCGGGTTGAGTCGACCCTTCACCGTCGTGGCTTAGAAGAGAAGGACTCGTGAGGTTTCGGCTACGCCCCGACGGGGCCCGCTCCAGGAGAGGGTTCGCGGCGATGTCAGATGATCGCGATGCGGAGGATCACGTCGCCGAGCACTCGTGGATCAATCGATTCGAGGTCGTGCACCGTCCATCCGCGAAGTCGAGCGAGGTTGACCTCGAGCGGCTCGGCTGCCGGCGATGCGAGGTAGTGCACCGGCGCGTCCGGCCAGTCGCCGCCGCGGGACTCCGCTGGCGGAACGGCGGCGTCGATGAGGACGTAACCGGACACAGCGCGCCGAGCTGCCTTCTGACTGAACCCCAGTGCAGGGCTGAGTGCGCCACTCGCCCCACCCGTGACCAGCAGGACTGGAGCGACGGCGCCACTTGTGGCGAGTCCCACCGCGAGATACGCCACCCAGTGGGCCCGCCGGGTTCGTTCGTCGTCGCTCGACTCGGGGTCAGGCATGGCGGGTGACAGCACACGTACCGCCGCCAATCTCGCGTCGGCAAGTAGAACGGCCGCGATGCCTTCGGTGTCGTACGTCGCGGCCGAGCCGGGAATTGGTGGGCAGAGCGCGATGGAGGCGGAAGGCACCCGCCCAGAATGCCGCATGTCAGGCGCTGATTAGGCTTACGACCCGTGACCTCCATGAATGATCGTGAGCAGCTGCGCCAGGACATCATCAGCAAGGCCGTCGTGCATGGACGGGTCGTGCTTTCCAGTGGACGCGAGGCCGACTACTACGTCGACCTCCGGCGCGTGACCCTCGACGGTGCCACTGCACCGCTGATCGGTCGTGTGATGCTCGACGTGACCGCCCACCTCGACTACGACGCAGTTGGTGGTCTCACGCTCGGAGCAGATCCGGTCGCGACGGCGATGCTGCACGCCGCCGCCGCCGAGGGCCGTCGGCTCGACGCCTTCGTCGTGCGCAAGAGCGAGAAGGCCCACGGGCTCCAGCGCCGCATCGAGGGCCCGGACGTCGCAGGTCGACGTGTCCTCGCGGTGGAGGACACCTCGACAACGGGTGGTTCCGTGCTCACTGCGGTGGAGGCTCTGCGCGAGGCAGGGGCCGAGGTCGTGGGAGTGGCCGTGATCGTCGAACGTGGCGCCGCCCCGGCCATCGCCGCTGCTGGGCTTCCCTACGTGACCGCTTATTCCCTCGAGGAGCTCGGCCTCGGCTGATCTGAGTCGGCCGACACCGCGCTAGAGGCGATCAGACAGAGGGCGTCGCGGACGAAACCCGTCGCGCGCGAAGCCATTCGAATCCGGCCGGCACCACTGAGAGCACGACGATCACAATCGCGATCAGCTCGATGTTCTTCTGCACGAACTCGATGTGCCCGAGGAAGTAGCCGAGGATCGTGAGCCCGGCCGCCCAGAGGATTCCTCCGATGGTGGAGTAACGAGCGAAGGCTCGGAAGTCCATGCGCCCGACGCCCGCCATCGCTGTGATGAACGTGCGTACGACAGGTACGAAGCGCGCGAGAACGATGGCCTTGACGCCGTACTTCTCGAAAAACTCGTGAGTGTGGGCGACATGCTCGGGCTTGAGCAACCGCGAGCCCGGGCGGTTGAACAGCGCGGGCCCAGCCTTGGCGCCGATCCAGTAACCGGAGAGATTTCCGGCGACTGCGGCGACCGAGAGCAGCACGCAGGCCAGCCACAGTGGGACACCGATCGCGTCGGTCGAGATGAAGAGCCCTGTGACGAACAGAAGAGAATCGCCGGGCAGAAAGAAGATCAGCAGCCCGCACTCGATGAAGATGATCACGAGTACCGCGATGAAGGCGGCGGTGCCGAAACGCTCAAGGATTCCTTGCGGCTGAAGCCAGGCGGGGCCGAGGGCTGACACTGTCGCGATCATGGTGGTAGGCACGCGCTCAGGCTACCCCCGCGAATCTTCGTCATGGGCAGCCCCGGCCACGTCACCGTTGCTTTGCGGGGGGTTCGCTTCGTCCGGCAGGGGACGCCCGCGACGGCGTTCGCGCAGCGCCACTGCGGCGGCGCCCACGATTGACGCTGTGATAGCGATCCCAGCGATCGTGTAGGCGATGGTGCGCAGGGCGGGTATTTGGTAGGCGAGGTAGCCCATGAGCGGTAGACCGGCGGCCCACGGCAGGGCGCCGACCACATTCGCCGAGGTGAAGGCACGCCTATTCATCACCGCGGTGCCGGCGACGAGTGGGGTGAATGTTCGCACCCATGGGATCCAGCGGGCGATGACGATCGCGATCCAGCCCCAGCGTTCGTAGAAGGCCTCCGTGCGACGAAGTTGCTGGCGAGCCCGTCCCGTCTCGCGGCGCTCAAGCCACGCTCGGCCGAATCGTCGCCCCGTCAGGTAGCCGACCTCGTTGCCTGCCACTGCCGCAAGCAAGGTCCCTGCGATCAGCAGGGGCACATTGAGCTGGCTCGAGGGGGACGCCGCCAATAGTCCGGCTCCGAAGAGGATCGTGTCGCCTGGCAGGAGGAACCCGAGCAGGAGTGCGCATTCCGCGAAAATGAAGCCCCAGAGCACGGCGTAGACGGCGATCGCGGTCAACGAGGCGAGGTTAGGGTCTGCGATCACAGGCCGAGCGTATGCGCCGCTCTAGGCTGATGTGCATGGATGCGCCTGACGGGGAACACATCGACGGGGCCTCGCACGGGGCTCCCACCATCGAGGTGGCCTCGATCGGGGTCGGACCCCATCTCTTGCCCTGGCCGACCGATCCTCGCCTGGACCCCGAGTTGCTGCGCGAGGGCGACCGGCGCAACGTCGTCGACCGGTTCAGGTATTGGAGCATCGAGTCGATCGTCGCCGAACTCGACACGATGCGTCACCCGTTCCATGTCGCTATCGAGAACCTCGCTCACGACTTCAATATTGGTTCGGTGGTGCGCACGGCGAATGCCTTCAACGCCTCATCTGTTCGGATCCTGGGACGTCGGCGCTGGAACCGTCGTGGAGCGATGGTGACCGATCGCTATATGCATGTCGTTCACCACGAGGACGTGGGATCCCTTGTCGCGTGGGCCAATTCGGCGGGGATCACGGTCGTTGGCGTCGACAATCTTCCCGGTTCGGTTCCTCTCGAGACATTCGAGTTGCCGCGTGAATGCGTCCTGGTCTTCGGCCAGGAGGGAGTCGGCCTGTCGGACGGCGCACGCGCGGCCTGCGAGGCGACCGTATCCATCGCGCAGTACGGCTCCACCCGTTCGATCAACGTGGGTGCGGCCTCGGCCATCGCCATGCACGCGTGGATTCGACGTCATGCGTTCGGCCAGCCGACTCTCCCGCGCGCCGACTGACCACGCGGGCCGGGAGCTCGACACAACGCCATTCACCGCAGACATCGTTGCTCGGGCCAGGACCTTTCTTCTGACGACTTGGTCGTTCCGATGGAGGGGCGGGATCCGTGCGTGACAGGATGGGCCTGGGTCGCAACGCGGTCCGCAGACCACCGTCACCCGTTGTCAAGGAGTGCCCTCGCATGCCAATCGCCACGCCTGAGGTCTATGCCCAGATGCTCGACCGCGCCAAGGCAGGCGCGTTCGCGTACCCGGCGATCAACTGCACGTCATCGCAGAGCATCGTTGCGGCCCTCCGTGGATTCGCCGAGGCCGAGAGCGACGGCATCGTCCAGCTCTCGTGGGGTGGCGCGGAATTCGCGTCAGGCCAGGGTGTGAAGGACATGGTCGTGGGTGCCGTCGCGCTGGCAGAGTTCGCGCACGTGATCGCGGCGAAGTATGACGTCCAGATCGCACTTCATACCGATCACTGTCCCAAGGAGAAGCTCGACGGCTTCATGAGGCCGTTGATCGACGTGTCACTCGAGCGCGTTGCCGCGGGCAGGCTTCCGTTGTTCCAGTCGCACATGTGGGACGGCTCCGCTGTGCCGCTGACGGAGAACCTTGCTGTCGCGGAAGAGCTCCTCGACAAGTGCAACCGTGCGAACATCATCATGGAACTCGAGATCGGTGTTGTCGGCGGCGAGGAGGACGGCATCGAGGCCTCACACGACGCGAAGCTGTTCTCCACCGCTGAGGACGGACTCGCCACGGCGGCCAAGCTCGGGCTCGGCGAGCGGGGCAGATACATGGTGGCGGCCACCTTCGGAAATGTGCACGGTGTCTACAAGCCGGGAAACGTGGTCCTGACGCCCTCGATCCTCAAGGAGATCCAGGACGCTGTGGGGGCCAAGTACGGCAAGGACAAGCCGTTCGACCTCGTCTTCCACGGCGGATCGGGTTCGCTGCTCTCGGAGATCCGCGAGGCACTCGACTACGGCGTCGTGAAGATGAACATCGACACCGACACCCAGTACGCGTTCACGCGCCCGGTTGCTGACCACATGTTCAAGAACTACGACGGCGTCCTGAAGATCGACGGAGATGTGGGCAACAAGAAGGCCTACGACCCGCGTGCCTGGGGCAAGCTGGCCGAGGCGGGCATGGCGGCTCGCGTCGTCCGAGGTTGCGAAGACCTCCGCTCCGTCGGCACTCGCTTGAGGTAGGCGCGGCCACGTCCCATTCCTGCTGAAGGGCTGCGCGCCCCCGCGTGGGGGCGGTTCTTCCCGGAGTGGGGCAAGATGGCGACGTGACCTCATCGATGGATCAGAGCCTGTTCGGCGGACCCCCTCCCACCCTTCTGCCCGACGACCCGGAAATTCGGGCCGCGCTCGAGGGGGGTTCTGACCCCCGTGCCGTGGCCGCGGATAACCCCACCAGCAGCCTGGCCTGGGCCGCGCTGGCCGATGAGGCCTTCGGCGCAGGTAACACGATCGAGTCCTATGCCTACGCCCGGGTCGGCTATCACCGGGGCCTGGATCTCTTGCGCCGCAATGGGTGGAAGGGTCACGGGCCTGTTCCTTGGGAGCACGAACCCAACCGCGGATTCCTTCGCTGTCTTAACGCCCTCGCCCGCGCCGCTGCGGCGATAGGCGAGGAAGACGAGGCCACGCGCTGCACGCTCTTCCTTCGCGATTCATCCTCGGCCGCCGCGGATGCCCTCGAAGGCCGCTGACATCGACGGCACGCTTTCGGGCACGGCTGCACGGGAGAAGAACCCCGTTGGCTCACTGCCGGTGCCGAGCCCTGCACGCGGGGATAGCCTGGTATCTAGCGAATGAGTGCGTGAGGTCGGCCGATAGGGGCTGCTTTGCCACCAAATCGAGGAGGCTGAATTCCGTGACCATCGCGGATTACGACGGCGCTCCTCTTCTTGAGCGGTATAGCGACGTTCGCGCGCGCACTGAATCCCTCGCCGCGCCGCTCACTGCGGAAGATCAGACGGTGCAGTCCATGCCGGATGCATCGCCCACGAAGTGGCATCGTGGCCATGTCACGTGGTTCTTCGAGACGTTCGTCCTCGCGGAGAACGAACACGAATTCGCGCCGCACGACGAACGATTCATGTTCCTGTTCAACAGCTACTACGAATTTGTGGGGCCGCGGCACGCCCGTGCCGAACGAGGGCGCATCACGCGCCCGGGCACTCGTGAGATCGGTGCCTACCGCGGAAACGTCGACGACCGGATGCGAGATCTCCTCACACGGCTCGACTCAGGGACCCTACACAAGATCGCTCCTGTGATCGAGCTCGGATTCCACCATGAGAAGCAGCATCAGGAACTGCTGCTCATGGACATCAAGCACCTCCTCTCGACCAATCCCCTCAGACCGGTGTACTCCGGCACGCCGTCACGTGTGGCTGCATCCGACGTTCTGGGCTGGGTGGATGTCGAGGGTGGTCTCGTCGAAATCGGACACGCGGGCGACGGGTTCCACTTCGACAACGAGGAGCCGCGGCACCGAGTCTGGCTCGAGCCTTTCCGCCTGGCCGATCGCCTGGTCACCAATGGTGAGTGGCTCGAATTCATGGCGGATAACGGATATCGGCGCCACGAACTCTGGCTCGCTGAGGGGAGGGCGCACGTCCTCGCCGAGGGATGGCAGTCGCCGCTGTACTGGATCGAGCTCGACGGAGTGTGGTTCGAGCATTCTCTCAACGGCACGTGGCCGATCAATCCCGGTCTTCCGGTGAGCCACGTGAGCTTCTTCGAGGCCGAGGCCTTCGCCACGTGGGCGGGAAAGCGACTTCCTACGGAGTCCGAGTGGGAGCACGCGGTTGTCTGCGATGGCCAGCCGGTTGCGGGCAACCTCGCCGACGTCGAGACCTTCCACCCGCGCGCCGCCGGGGCCAGTGACGGCAAGCTTCGCCAGGTCTACGGCGATTGCTGGGAGTGGACGGCGTCGGCCTACCACCCCTACCCGGGATTCCACCCACCGGCGGGTGCGATCGGCGAGTACAACGGGAAGTTCATGTCGAATCAGATGGTTCTGCGGGGCGGTTGTGCGTTCACCCCTCCCGACCAGATGAGAGCGACCTATCGCAATTTCTTCCCGCATGCCGCGAGGTGGGCGCTCAGTGGTGTGCGGCTTGCCGATGGCGGCGCACCACCGGGGGCCAGTTCATGACGGACATTAAGAAGCCGATCGTCAGCGTGCTTCTGGAGCCGAACTGGGCCGCCAGCAGCCTGGTCGTCGACGTTCGCCGCGGACTCGGGTCGATCCCTCGTAGCCTGCCCCCGAAGTGGCTCTATGACGACCGTGGTAGCGCCCTCTTCGAGGAGATCACTCGCCTTCCCGAGTATTACCCGACGGAGTGCGAACGGGCGATTCTTCGAGACAATGGCGACGAGATCGCCTTGCTATCAGGGGCTTCCACGATCATCGAACTTGGCAGCGGAACCTCGGACAAGACCCGTAGCCTGCTTGACGCGTTCACAGCAACCGGACAGCTCGAGCGGTTCGCCCCGGTCGACTTCTCCGAGTCCACCCTTCGCGCGGCGGCCGCCGAGATCGCGGTCGCCTACCCGGGTGTGCAGGTCGAGGCCATGGTCGGCGACTTCACCTTGCACGTACCGCACCTGCCGCAGGGAGGAACGCGCATGGTTGCCTTCCTCGGGGGCACGATCGGAAACCTCTACGTCGAGGAGCGCGGTGCCTTCTTGGGCGCCCTGGCCGACTCCCTTGCACCGGGTGACTCCCTGCTGCTCGGCACCGATCTCGTCAAGGACGCCGATCGCTTGATCGCTGCGTATGACGATTCCCGCGGTATCACCGCCGAATTCGTCATGAATTCATTGCATGTCCTCAACCGCGAGCTTGGTGCGGATTTCGATCTGAGCGCCTTCACGTACGTTCCCTTCTGGGACTCGCGGATGGAGCGTATGGATCTCAGGCTCCGCTCTGAGGTGCCGCAACGCGTGAACATTCCGGGCGCATCGATTGATCTTGATCTGGCCTCGGGGGAGGAGATCCGCATCGAGATCTCCACGAAGTTCCGCACAGACGGGATCGCCCAGGAGTTGTCTGCGGTTGGCTTCTCCGTGACCAAGACCTGGTTCGACCAGGACTCCGACTTCGCGGTCACGCTCGCCCACCGGGTCTAGCTAGGCGGGCTCTTGCGGGCCGGGCACGTTATGCGCTCAAAGGTCATGCCAGAGCCCAAATGACGGCCGTTGCTCGCTCAGGGGGCTCCTGGCCGGTAGTCTCTGCTGGCACCACCCCTCGGTGGTGCGGAGTGATTCATCGAGGGAGTCCCGATGCCGGCGATCGTCCTGCTCGGTGCCCAATGGGGCGATGAGGGCAAGGGTAAGGCCACCGACCTTCTCGGCAGCCGTCTCGACTATGTGGTCAAGTTCAACGGCGGTAACAACGCCGGGCACACGGTCGTCATCGGCACGGAGAAGTACGCGTTGCACCTGCTGCCCTCGGGCATCCTGACCCCTGGTGTCGTCCCGGTCATCGGAAACGGCGTCGTTATCGATCTCGGTGTGCTCTTCGGTGAGATCGACGGGCTCGAGGCACGTGGGGTCGACACCTCGCGGCTGGTGGTCAGTGCCAACGCGCACGTCATCCCCAGCTACAACCGCACACTCGACAAGGTCACTGAGCGGTTCCTGGGCAGCCGTCGTATTGGAACCACCGGGCGCGGCATCGGCCCGACCTACTCCGACAAGATGAGCCGCGTCGGCATCCGCGTGCAGGACCTCTTCGACGAGAAGATACTGCGCCAGAAGGTCGAAGGCGCCCTCGCGCAGAAGAACCACCTCCTTGTGAAGGTCTACAACCGACGCGCGATCGAGGTCGACGAGGTCGTCGATGAACTCCTGGCCCACGCTGATCGACTTCGTCCCATGGTGGCCGACACCTCGCTCCTGCTCGGCGAATCGCTAGCGCGCGACGAGGTCGTTCTGCTCGAGGGCGGTCAGGCCACCCTCCTTGATGTCGACCATGGAACCTACCCGTTCGTCACCTCATCCAATGCCACGGCAGGCGGTGCGTGCACCGGTGCCGGGATTCCACCCATGGCCGTCACTCGCGTCATCGCGATCGCCAAGGCGTATGTCACGCGTGTGGGCGAAGGCCCCTTCCCCACGGAGTTGTGTGACGAGGATGGGGAGAATCTGCGCCAGATCGGTCGCGAGTTCGGAACGACCACGGGCCGCCCTCGCCGCTGCGGCTGGTACGACCTCCCGATCGCCCGATACGCGTCGCGTATCAACGGGGTTACCGATCTGGTCCTCACCAAGCTTGATGTACTCACCGGGTGGGAGCGGATCCCCGTGTGCGTTGCCTATGACATCGATGGCGAGCGCGTCACCGAGTTGCCTATGACCCAAACCGGGTTCCACCACGCGAAGCCGATCTACGAGTACCTCCAGGGCTGGACCGAAGATCTCTCAAGCGCGCGTACGCTCGCGGACCTTCCTGCGGCCGCTCGGAGCTATGTCGAGTTCCTGGAAGAGCGCTCCGGCTCGCGGATCTCCGCGATCGGCGTCGGTCCTGAGCGCGACCAGACCGTAGTCATCCGAGACCTCCTCAACTGATCACGGCTGTGGCCCACCACGTCACACGGCGTTGGGCTGCAGGCTCGCGGATTGGCACTC
The DNA here is from genome assembly GCA_009697815.1 of Actinomycetota bacterium. Lineage (GTDB taxonomy): Bacteria > Actinomycetota > Actinomycetes > S36-B12 > CAIYMF01 > Longivirga. The sequence continues at coordinate 33,223 of WLRQ01000010.1, read as the reverse complement.
CCCGGCTTCCCGCGGTCGGCCTAGGCGCCTAGCCTGGGTAGGTCAACGTCGAGCCTGGAGTCCGCATGAGCACCCTTGTCACCCCTGATCCTGCCGAGGGCAAGCGCATCTACGATCTCGACCGCGCCCATGTCTTCCACTCCTGGTCGGCTCAGGGGCCCTTGAACCCGATGGTCATTGCCGGTGGTGAGGGCTCCTACGTCTGGGACTTCGACGGCAACCGCTTCCTCGACTTCTCCAGCCAGCTCGTCAACGTCAATATCGGCCATCAGCACCCCAAGGTCATCGCCGCGATCGCGGCACAGGCTGCCCAACTCGCGACGGTGGCTCCTCAGCATGCGAACGCTGCCCGGGGCGAGGCGGCCCAGCGCATCACTGCCCTGGCGCCCGATGGACTGAACAAAGTCTTCTTCACCAACGGCGGCGCCGACGCGGTCGAGAACGCGATCCGCATGGCCCGGCTGCACACCGGACGACGTAAGGCACTGTCGTTCTACCGCTCGTACCATGGGAACACAGGCGGGGCCATCGCGGCAACGGGCGATCCGCGGCGTTGGCCCAATGAGTACGCGGACTCTCACGTCCACTTCTTCGGCCCCTACCTCTATCGCTCCGCTTTCTGGGCGCAGAGTGAGGCCGAGGAGACCGAACGGGCGCTTGCCCACCTTGAGAACGTGATCATCTTCGAGGGATCGGCGACGATCGCCACGATCCTCATCGAGACCGTGGTGGGAACGGCAGGCATCCTCGTACCGCCCCCCGGATACCTTCCCGGAGTGCGTGCCCTCTGCGATAAGTACGGCATCGTGCTCATCCTCGACGAGGTCATGGCCGGGTTCGGCCGTACTGGCGCGTGGTTCGCCTTCGACAACTTCGACGTGAAGCCGGACCTCGTGACCTTCGCCAAGGGATCGAACTCGGGGTACATCCCGGTGGGCGGTGTGATCATCAGTGACGAGATCGCCGCGACCTTCGACGATCGCGTCTTCCCCGGCGGGTTGACCTACTCAGGGCACCCCATCGCCTGCGCCTCCATCGTGGCGTCGATCGACGCCATGGCGGAGGAGGGAATCGTCGAGAATGCCCGACGGATCGGCACCGACGTTCTCGGCCCCGGGCTCCGTGAGCTCGCCGACCGACACCCGGTGATCGGCGAGGTCCGTGGGCTCGGGGTGTTCTGGGCGCTCGAGCTCGTGAGCGACCGGGCCACACGTGAGCCGCTCGCACCCTATGGCGGCACGTCGCCCGCGATGGGTGAGCTGTTGTCTGAGTGCAAGAAGCGCGGGCTTCTCCCGTTCGCCAACTTCAACCGCATGCATGTTGTGCCGCCGTGTGTCGTCACCGACACAGAGGCCAAGGCCGGCCTGGCCATCCTCGACGAGGTGTTCTCGGTGATCGACAAGCACTACACCGGCGCTTGAGAGGGCGCCGCGCGTCGCGACGTCCCGGCCGCGTCGCCTAGGCTCGCTTGTCGTGAAGGTCCTGGTGCTCGGTTCCGGTGCTCGTGAGCACGCCCTCGTCCGGGCTCTTGTCGCAGATGACGCGGTCAGCGAAGTCCACGCGGCTCCCGGCAACGCAGGTATCGCCCTTGATGCCGCCACGCACCCGATAGATCTGACCGATCCCCTCGCACCCTTAGGTCTTGCGAAGCGAATCGGGGCCGACCTCGTCGTGATTGGCCCGGAGGGCCCCCTCGTGATCGGCGCGGCCAACCATTTGCGCGCCGCCGGTTTCGCCACCTTCGGCCCTGACGCCGACGCGGCGCGCCTCGAGGGAAGTAAGGCCTTCGCGAAGGAAGTCATGGCCGAGGCGGGAGTGCCCACCGCCCTGGCACACGTATGCGACTCAGTTGCCGAGGTCGAGGTCGCACTCGACCAGTTCGGCGCCCCCTACGTCGTCAAGGACGACGGCTTGGCCGCCGGCAAGGGCGTGGTGGTCACGGACGATCGCGACGCGGCTCTCGACCATGCTCGTGAGTGTCTGGCCAAGCTGGGCGCGCGCGTCGTCATCGAGGAGTTCCTTGATGGGCCCGAGGTCTCGTTGTTCTGCTTGACCGATGGTGAGAGCGTGGTGCCGCTGCAGCCCGCACAGGACTTCAAACGCGTCCATGACGGGGATCTAGGGCCCAACACCGGCGGGATGGGTGCCTACTCGCCATTGCCGTGGGCGCCGGAAGGCATGGTCGAGGACGTCGTGGCCCGCGTCGTGCAACCGGTGGTTGATGTCCTGCGGCATCGGGGCACTCCGTTCGTGGGGCTCGTGTACGCAGGCTTGGCTCTCACATCGCGCGGTATTCGGGTGATCGAATTCAACGCGCGTTTCGGTGATCCCGAGACTCAAGTGGTGCTCGCACGGTTGCAGACGCCGATTGCGCATGTGCTGCTTGGCGCGTCAAATGGCACCTTGCACGACGTGGAGGATCTGCGCTGGCATGACGGTGCCGCGGTCACCGTGGTGGTGGCGTCCGAGAACTACCCGGGCGTGCCCCTGCTTGGCGGTGTGATCGGCGGACTCGACGAGGCGAACGCGGTCGAGGACGCCTATGTGCTTCATGCGGGAACTGCGCCCGCTCACGACGGCGCGATTGTGTCGGCCGGAGGGCGCGTCCTCACGGTGGTGGGCCTCGGCGCCGATCTCGCCGCGGCCAGGGTGAGGGCGTATGAGGCTGTCGATCGGATCGAGCTTGTCGGCAGTCACCACCGCCGCGATATTGCGGCAGCAGCCGCACGGGGCGAGATCCAAGCCCCTTAGACCCGTTTGCGCGGAGAAGGTGCCGAGGCGGTCTTTCCTGGCGCCCGCTGAGTTGGTGAAGGCGCGTTCGTGCTCAGATCGTAGGGCTCGTGGCACGTCGACGGTGTGCTTGGGGCTGATGACCTGAGAGACTGGGTACCCGCCGCACGACGACCGCGAAGGTCTCCACATGCCAAGCTCGCCCGCGATCCCCAATGTTCTCGCCTCCCGTTACGCGTCGGGTGCCATGGCGACGATCTGGTCTCCCGCACACAAGATCGTTCTAGAGCGGCAGCTCTGGATTGCGGTGCTCAAGGCCCAACGCGATCTCGGCATCGAGGTGCCCGCTGGGGTGGTCGAAGCGTACGAAGCGGTGCTCGGGGACGTGGATCTTGAGTCGATTCGTGAACGCGAGAAGGTCACCCGGCACGACGTCAAAGCACGGATCGAGGAGTTCTCGGCGCTCGCTGGCCACGAGCACGTGCACAAGGGGATGACGAGCCGCGACCTCACCGAGAACGTCGAACAGCTCCAGATCCTCAGCGCACTTCAGGTCACGCGCGACAAGACGGTCGCCGTGCTCGCGCGTCTGGCGGCACACGCCGTTGCATACGACGAGTTCGCGATCGCGGGCCGATCGCACAACGTCGCAGCGCAGATGACCACTCTCGGCAAGCGTTTCGCGTCGGCGGCCGACGAGTTGCTCGTCGCCCACCGGCGTCTCAATGAGCTCATCGAGCGCTACCCGCTTCGGGGGATCAAGGGCCCCGTTGGCACCGCGCAGGACATGCTCGATCTGCTCGACGGCGATATCGGCAAGCTCGACGAGCTCGAAGAACGTGTCGCCGCGCACCTTGGTTTCAATCTCGTGTTCACCAGCGTTGGCCAGGTGTATCCGCGATCGCTGGACTTCGACGTCGTCGCGGCACTCGTGCAGCTCGCGGCTGGCCCGTCGTCGTTCGCGATGACGGTGAGGCTCATGGCGGGCAATGAGCTCGTCACCGAGGGGTTCAAGGACGGCCAAGTCGGCTCGAGTGCGATGCCGCACAAGATGAACAGTCGCTCATGTGAGCGAATCAACGGATTTGCGGTGATTCTCCGGGGCTATGCGTCAATGACGGCCGAGCTCGCGGGAGCCCAGTGGAACGAGGGCGACGTCTTCTGCTCGGTGGTGCGCCGAGTCGCTTTGCCTGACGCCTTCTTCGCGATCGACGGGCTGCTCGAGACCTTCCTCACGGTTCTCGACGAGTTCGGAGCCTTCCCCGCGGTGGCCGAGCGCGAACTGCGTCGCTACCTTCCGTTCCTCGCCACCACCAAGGTGTTGATGGCCGCGGTGCGAAACGGAGTCGGACGCGAGGCCGCGCACGAGGTGATTAAGGAGCATGCGGTGGCCGTCGCACTGGCGATGCGCGAGAGTGGAGCTGAGGGCAACGACCTTTTCGAGCGCCTCGCGGCTGACGGTCGACTTCGTCTCACCTCTGAGCAGCTTGACGCCCTCGTCGCCGAGCCGGTCGAGTTCACCGGCGCCGCCCGCGCCCAGGTGGCCGCGGTGGTCGAGGAGATCGAACTCCTCGTCGCCGAACGCCCCGACGCCGCCATCTACGCGCCCGAGCCCATCCTCTGACCCCCGCCCCGCTTCCTGTCAATGTGCCCTGGGCGGCCTTAGAGGCCTTTCAACTTCCCCACTGTGTCCACAGGGCCGTGGCCTGTGGACACAGTGGGGAGCCTGGGCGGCCCCTAAGGCCGCCCAGGGCACATTCACCGGGAATTGAGGGGTGCGCTTGGGGATAGGCTCACGTGTCGTGAGTGATGTAGAGAAGTCAGTATCCGAACCCGTGGCTCCCCGTTCTTGGCCGGTTCCAGCGTATGACCTGCCCGCTGGGTACACACATCTGTATTCGGGCAAGGTCCGCGACCTCTACGAGACGCCCGATGATCGGCTCCTCTTCGTTGCCAGCGATCGAATCTCTGCGTTCGACTGGGTCCTGCCGACCGAGATTCCCGACAAGGGCCGCATCCTCACGGCCATGTCGCTGTGGTGGTTCGATCGCCTCGAGGGCGTAGTCCCCAACCACGTGATCACCACTCGTGTTCCGGCGGGCGTCGCCAAGAGGGCCATGGTCTGCAGCAAGCTCGACATGTTCCCGATCGAGTGCGTTGCCCGCGGCTATCTCGCGGGCTCGGGGCTCACGGAGTATCAGGCGCAGAAGGCGATCTGCGGGGTGAATCTGCCGCCCGGCTTGAAGGACGGGTCGAAGCTTCCCAAGACGATCTTCACCCCCGCGACCAAGGCCCCGGTCGGTGGGCACGACGAGAACGTGACGTTCGATGAAGTCGTCGCGTCGATCGGACAGGACGAGGCACAGACTCTTCGCCGGCTCAGCGTCGCAATCTACGACCGAGCCGCATGGATCGCCGAGGATCGCGGTCTTATCCTCGCCGACACCAAGTTCGAATTCGGCGAGCGGCCGGATGGCCAGATCGTTCTCGCTGACGAGGTACTGACTCCCGACTCGAGTCGCTATTGGCCGGTCGAGGACTGGCAGCCCGGCCAGCCTCAGCTCTCGTTCGACAAGCAATTCGTGCGCGACTGGCTTGCCTCGCCTGCATCGGGCTGGGATCGCAATTCAGGCCAGGGCCCTCCGCCCCTGCCCGACGAAGTGGTGGAGAAGACGCGTGCGAAGTACATCGAGGCCTACGAGCGGCTGACCGGTAAGCGCTTCACCTAAGCGAGTTCTCAGCACTCGCCCTCCTGGGGCGCTTCCGCGCCTAGGGTAGGTCCATGACGTGGTTGGTGACCGGTGGAGCGGGATATGTCGGATCGCACGTCGTACGTGCGTTCATTGACAACGACATCAAGGTCATGGTCTACGACGATTTCTCCAGCGGACGCCGCGAATTCGTTCCGAGCGGAGTCCCGATCATCGAGGCGTCCATCACCGACGCTGATTCACTCGCGCAAGTCCTTCACACGCCTGGGATCACGGGTGTCGTTCACGTCGCTGGATTGAAGTACGCCGGGGTTTCGGTACAAGACCCCCTGGAGTTCTACCGGGTCAACGTTGAAGGCACGCGAGTGTTGCTCGCGCAATGCGTGGCCGCAGATGTACGAAACTTCGTCTTCTCTTCGTCCGCCTCAGTTTTCGGCACGCCGGATGTCGACCTGGTCACAGAAGAGTCTGCGCTCAACCCGGAATCGCCCTACGGGGAGTCCAAGGTGATTGGCGAGTGGCTGTTGCGCGACCTCGCGCGTGCGGAAGCCCTGCAGGGTCGGCCTCCGTTTCGGCACACGTCCTTGCGCTACTTCAACGTGGTGGGTTCGGGGGCCCCGGGCGTCTACGACGTCAGTCCGCACAACCTGTTCCCGATCCTGCTCGACGCGGTGTCCGAGGAACGGCGGCCCGAGTTGTTCGGGGACGATTACGCGACACCTGATGGCTCATGTGTTCGTGACTACATCCACGTCGCCGACGTCGCCGCCGCACATGTCCTTGCGGCGCGCGCTCTGGCCGCTGACCGTTCTCTGGCGCCGGCTTACAACCTCGGCCGGGGTGAGGGCGTCTCGGTTCGCGAGATCATCGCGGCCGTCGAGGCTGTCGTGGGTCGCGCCGTGCCATACGACGTCGGCCCGCGACGTGCGGGCGACCCAGCCCGCATCGTGACCTCGGCCGACCTAGCCCGTGCGGAACTTGGCTGGAAGGCGAGCGAGGACCTCCTCGAGATGGTGGCTTCAGCATGGAAGGCCTGGACCGACGCCAGCGTCGAGGGTTCGGCGAGGCTTGGCTAAGTGGGCCACGTGCGGTCGGCGCAATCTGGTCGCGCGGAGCGCGGTTCGGCGCAGCGTGGTCCGGCCCGGTCGAGGTGGCCGTTAAGATGAGGCGTACCACTTGACCACTCCCCCTGGAGCGCGCTGTGGCCCGCGTCATCGTCGACGTCATGCTGAAGAACGAAATCCTGGACCCCCAGGGCAAGGCCGTTGAAGGCGCGCTCGCTCGCCTGGGCCTCGCGGGCGTCACCTCGGTTCGTCAGGGTAAGAGCTTCTCGCTCGAGCTCGAGGGCGACATCGATGAGAGCCGTTTGGCCCAGATCCACGAACTCGCGGGGTCGTTGCTGTCCAACCCCGTGATCGAGGACTATGTGATCCGCGAGGACGTCAGGTGAGTGTGACGATGCGAATCGGCGTCGTCACGTTCCCGGGATCCCTTGACGATCGCGATGCCGCGCGCGCGATTCGGATCGCCGGCGGCGAGGCGATCGAGCTCTGGCACGGCGACGCCGATCTGCACGGTGTCGATGCGGTGGTACTCCCGGGGGGCTTCTCCTACGGCGACTACCTGCGATGCGGCGCGATCGCCCGGTTCGCCCCCGTGATGGGTCCGCTCGTCGCCGCCGCGAATGGCGGCCTCCCGGTTCTCGGTATCTGCAATGGTTTCCAGGTTCTGTGCGAATCACACCTGCTGCCTGGCGCGCTCGTCCGCAACACAGATCTGCATTTCATCTGCCGCGATCAGCGACTGCGCATCGAGAATGCTCACACTCTGTGGACCTCGTCCTACGCCGAGGGCCAGGAGATCGTCGTACCTCTGAAGAACGGCGAGGGCAGCTATGTCGCCGACGAGTCCACCCTCGACATGCTCGAGAGCGAGGGACGTGTCGTCGCCCGTTACATCGGGGTCAATCCCAACGGCAGCCGCCGCGACATCGCGGGTGTCGCCAACGCGCGCGGCAATGTCGTCGGCATCATGCCGCACCCCGAGCACGCGGTCGAAGCGCTCACTGGGCCCACGACCGATGGTCTGGGCTTCTTCACCTCGCTCCTGAAGGGCCTCGTTGAGGCATGAGTCGTCACACCGACACCGTCGCGAACGCAGAGACCACCCCTGAGCTCGAGCAGCCCTACTCCGAGCTCGGGCTCAAGACCGACGAGTACTTTCGCATCCGCGAGATCCTCGGGAGGCGCCCTACGAGCGCCGAACTAGCCATGTACAGCGTGATGTGGAGCGAGCACTGTTCATACAAGTCGAGCAAGGTTCACTTGCGCCAGTTCGGCGACAAGAAGCCCGAGACTGAGGCGTTGCTCGTCGGGATCGGGGAGAACGCTGGCGTGGTGGACATCGGCGAGGGCTGGGCGGTCACCTTCAAGGTCGAGTCGCACAACCACCCGTCTTACATCGAGCCGTATCAGGGCGCTGCCACCGGAATCGGCGGCATCGTCCGCGACATCCTGTCGATGGGTGCCCGTCCGGTAGCGGTGATGGATCCTCTCCGTTTCGGTGCGGCAGATCACCCCGACACCCGTCGCGTTTTGCCGGGAATTGTCGCGGGAATCTCTGGCTACGGTAATTGCCTCGGGCTGCCAAATATCGGAGGCGAGATCGTTTTTGACGCTTCCTACCAAGGGAATCCGCTCGTCAATGCTCTGTGCGTAGGCACGATGCGTCATGAGGATATCCACCTCGCGAGCGCCAAGGGTGTCGGCAACCTGGTAATTCTCTACGGTGCCAAGACCGGCGGCGACGGTATCGGCGGCGTCTCGGTGTTGGCGTCGGAGACCTTCGCTGAGGGCGGGCCGACGAAACGCCCCGCGGTGCAGGTTGGCGATCCTTTCATGGAGAAGCTGCTCATCGAATGCACGCTCGAAGTGCTTCGCGCAGGTCTGGTCGAGGGGATTCAAGATCTCGGCGGCGCTGGGATTTCCTGTGCCACAAGTGAACTCGCGAGCAATGGCGAAGGCGGCATGCATGTGCGCCTCGACCAGGTGCCGCTGCGCGACGCGTCACTCACTCCCGAGGAAATCCTCATGAGTGAGTCTCAGGAACGCATGTGCGCAATCGTGACCCCAGAGAAGGTCGACGCGTTTCTGGCCATCTGCCGCAAGTGGGATGTCACCGCCGACGTCATCGGCGAGGTTACGGCGACGGGCCGGCTCGTCATCGAGTGGCACGGCGAGATTATTGTGGACGTTCCGCCGCGCACGGTGGCGCACGATGGGCCGGTCTACGAAAGGCCTTTCGCGCGTCCGTCGTGGCAGGACTCGTTGCAGGCTGATGGCCCCGAGAGGCTCGCGCGCCCCTCCACTGCCGCTGAGATTCGCGACACCGTCCTCACACTTGTGGGATCCCCGAACCTTGCGTCGAAGACCTGGGTGACCTCGCAGTACGACCGGTACGTCCTCGGAAATACTGTGCTCGCGCAGCCTGAGGACGCCGGCGTCATACGCGTAGACGAGAAGACCGGCCTCGGTGTCGCGCTTGCCACTGACTGCAATGGCCGCTTCGCCAAACTCGACCCATACAACGGCGCGAAGCTCGCTCTGGCAGAGGCTTATCGCAATGTCGCAACAGCCGGCGCTGCTCCCCTCGCGGTGACCAACTGTCTCAATTTCGGGTCGCCCGAAGACCCGGATGTCATGTGGCAGTTCAGCGAAGCGGTGCGTGGTCTCGCTGACGGCTGCCTCGAGCTCGGCACTCCCGTCACCGGCGGCAACGTCAGTTTCTACAACCAGACCGGCAGCACCCCGATCAATCCGACTCCGGTCGTGGGCGTACTCGGGGTGATTCAGGATGTGGCCCGACGTACACCGATGGCGTTCCGTGCAAGCGACGACGTGGTTCTCGTCTTGGGCGAGTCCCGGGATGAGTTCGCCGGCGGGGAGTGGGCGCACGTCATCCACGGCCACCTTGGCGGGTTGCCTCCCGTAGTCGACCTCGGTCGCGAACGGTCACTCGGCGAGCTTCTCGTGGCTGCGTCGGTGGGTTCGTTGATCACTGCGGCGCATGACGTGTCGGATGCTGGGATCGTGCAGACGCTCGTCGAGATGGCGTTGCGGGCGGGCGTCGGTGCGTTGGTGAGGATTCCCGAGGGCGTCGATCCCTTCGTCTTCCTACTCTCGGAATCGACGGCGCGGGCTGTGGTCACGGTTCCCACCTCGACCCTGGGTGCGTTCGAGTCCCTTGCAGGTGACCACGGTGTGCCGGTCACCCGAATCGGGATCGTGGGTGCGGCAGGAGACGACCTGATCGTCGAATCGGTCTATGGCGCGTCCGCCACCTGGACCCTCACGGAACTCCGCACCACCGCCGACGCGACGCTCCCCGCCCTCTTCGCCTAACCCCTCGTTTGCGGTCAATGTGCCCTGGGCGGCCCTAGAGGCCGCCCATCTTCCCCACTGAATCCTCAGCCTTGTGGCCTGTGGACATAGTGGGGCGTTCTAGCGGCCCCTAGGGCCGTCCAGGGCACATTCACCGGAATTTGGGAGGTTGTGGGTAGGGTCCGTTTTTGTGGGGGATGTGGGGGAGCCGGGAGTGGGCGCACTCGCGGAGAGACCAGATGGCGTGGCGGTGACGGCGGCGATGGCGGTGTTGGCCGAGTGGGACTCCGGGGCCATCCCCGCTCGACTCGAGGTCAAGGCGGCGGTCAAGGCCACGCTCGCGGCACTTGTGGCCGCGGCGCCCGGTCGTTCGGTGGAGGTCCGCGTGCCGCCGTACGCGGCAGTCCAGGTGCTCGAGGGGGCGACTCACCGCAGGGGAACCCCGCCAGCTGCTGTCGAGTGCGATGCGCGCACTTGGCTCCAACTGGCTGTGGGGATCGTTCAGTGGGGCGATGCCGTGGCCGATGGACGAGTCCGCGCTAGTGGTGAGCGCAGTGACCTGTCGGCGCTCTTGCCACTGTCCTGAGTGCGCTGGCCCTTCGGGGCTGTGAGGGCCCCACTGGTCTCATCTCACCGGGCAAATCCCCGTGTGCCCTGCGTCATCCAACGAATCTTCGCCGCAGCCTCGAAGGCCCGTCGGGCCTCCGAGGTGAAGGCGTCGCGGATTGCCGACGCCGTCTGGGTGACGTGCCGGTCCAACCGGCCTCCTGGCTCGCACACTGGATGGAGGCAGCGATCACCCAGGAGGCAGGCCATGTTGGTACTTGCTCGCGGTCAGGGTCAAAGTGTCGTCTTCGACGGCGGAATCACGATCACAGTGCTCGGCGCGCGGGGCGGCCTCGTTCGTCTCGGAATCGATGCCCCGGCCGAAGTCGGAGTGCGGCGCGGCGAACTCGATCCTCTACCGATGCTCGAGCCGCCCCGCGCAGTGGTGGAGGCAGAGCCCGGGCAGTAGGCGGCGGGGAGGGGCTAGCGGTGAGAGTCAGAGGGATCTGGTCGAGCCACCGCAGCCTGAGCGCAGATCTTCGTCGCGTCCGCGCACGTGGCACGCGCGGCGCGCCTAGGCGGTCAGGATAGCTCGCCGACCAACGTAGACTCACGGTGTGCTTCGCGGCGATGGACGGCTCAACCACGACCTTCTGCCCGGTGAGAAGGGCCCGCAGGACGCCTGTGGCGTCTTCGGCGTCTGGGCCCCTGGCGAGGAGGTCGCCAAGCTCACCTACTTCGGTCTCTACGCCCTTCAGCACCGCGGCCAGGAATCGGCTGGGATAGCCGTCAGTGATGGCTTCCGCACCTTGGTCTACAAGGAAATGGGACTCGTCTCGCAGGTCTTCAATGAGGCCTCGCTTGAGAGCCTTCATGGGCATATCGCGATCGGGCACGCGCGCTACTCGACCACCGGCGCGAGCATCTGGGAGAACGCTCAGCCGACCTTTCGCGCGACCGCAACCGGACATCTTGCGTTGGGCCACAACGGAAATCTCACCAACACGCATGAACTTGCCCGACGGGTTCGCGAGCGTGCCGAGGCAAGCGGCGAGCTCCCGCTCGGCAACGCCACGAGCACCAGCGACACTGACCTGTTGACCTCATTGCTGGCATCCCATCCCGACGTGTCACTTGAGGCCGCGGCGATGGCCGAGCTTCCTCTCCTGCGCGGCGCGTTCTCGTTGGTGTTCATGGATGACACCACGCTGTATGCGGCCCGCGATCCGCAGGGGATACGTCCGTTGGTGGTGGGGCGTCTTGAACGCGGATGGGTCGTTGCCAGCGAGACGGCTGCCCTCGACATCGTCGGCGCCTCGTTCGTCCGGGAGGTTGAGCCCGGTGAGCTCGTGGCCATCGACGAGCACGGCCTACGGACGCAGCACTTTGCTGTCGCCGACCCCAAGGGGTGCCTGTTCGAGTTCGTCTACCTCGCTCGGCCAGACACCTCGATTTCAGGTCACTCCATTCACGCCGTGCGCGTGGAGGTTGGCCGTCAACTCGCCCGTGAGCATCCCGTTGAGGCCGACCTCGTCATCCCCGTGCCCGAGAGCGGCACCCCGGCTGCGGTCGGATATGCGCAGGAGTCTGGAATCCCGTTCGCACACGGTTTGGTGAAGAACGCCTACGTGGGGCGCACCTTCATCCAGCCCTCGCAGACGATTCGCCAACTCGGCATCAGGCTCAAGCTCAACCCGCTCCGCGAGATCGTTGCCGGCAAGAAGCTCGTGATCGTCGACGACTCCATCGTCCGAGGCAACACCCAGAGGGCGATTGTGCGAATGCTGCGCGAGGCAGGTGCTCGTGAAGTGCACGTTCGCATCTCGAGCCCGCCCGTGAAGTGGCCGTGCTTCTACGGCATCGATTTCGCGACGCGCGCCGAGCTGATCGCCAATGGCCTACTCGTCGACGAGATTCGCTCGTCGATCGGCGCCGACTCCCTTGGTTATGTGTCCCTCGACGGCCTCGTCGACTCCACGGGCGTCGCGATGGATCGCCTGTGTCGGGCGTGTTTTGACGGGGTCTACCCGGTCGAGCTTCCCGAGCCCGAACTGCTCGGTAAGCACTTGCTCGAGGGTCTTGAGGGCCTCGAAGCACGACTTCGCGAATCCGGTGACGACGCAGTTCTCGACGGCCCCGCCCGACTTCTCGGCGGCGGCGGCGCCCCCGACGCGTTGACGCGCCCGTGACCCCAGCGACGCCTGAGCGCGTAACTAGTTCCGCGACGTACGCATCTGCCGGGGTCGACGTCGAGGCCGGGGAACGTGCGGTTGCCCTGATGAAGGCATCGATCGCGCGTGCCCAACGCCCTGAGGTCGTGGGCGACTTTGGCGGTTTCGCCGGCCTTTTCGATATCTCGATGGTGACCCGCTTCAAGCGCCCTTTGCTTGCGACCTCGACCGATGGCGTCGGCACCAAGGTTGTTATCGCGCAGCGGATGGACAAGCACGACACCATCGGAATCGACCTTGTCGCCATGGTCGTCGACGATCTCGTGGTGTGCGGTGCCGAACCTTTGTTCATGACCGACTACATCGCGACGGGCAGGGTCGTACCCGAGCGCATTGCCTCGATCGTTTCCGGCATCGCTGAGGGCTGCCGCCGAGCAGGTTGCGCCCTGGTCGGGGGCGAGACCGCCGAGCATCCGGGCTTGCTCTCCCCGGATGAGTATGACGTCGCCGGAGCTGGCACCGGAATCGTCGACGCCGACGACCTACTGGGCCCGGATCGAGTGCGCGTCGGTGACGTCGCGATTGCCATGCGTGCCAGCGGCTTGCACTCCAATGGTTACTCGCTGGCGCGCCACGTGCTGCTGACCACGGGCGGACTCACCCTTGAGGGTCACATCGATGTCCTCGGGCGCACGCTCGGCGAGGAACTTCTTGAGCCAACTCGGATCTACTCGCTCGACTGCCTTGACCTTGCACGCGCGGATGACGTCGATGTCCATGCCTTCAGCCACGTCACGGGGGGTGGGCTCGCTGCGAATCTCGCGCGAGTCCTTCCGCGCGATGTCCACGTTCGGATCGACCGTGCTACCTGGACCCCGCACCCGGTTTTCAGCCTGGTGGGTGAGGTCGGCAATGTGGTCCTGCCCGAGTTGGAGAAGACCTTCAACATGGGTGTCGGCATGATCGCACTGGTGGCACCTGGTTCAGTGGCAGCCGCCCTCCGGCGTCTGGCCGCCCGCGGCGTCGACGCATGGGTGATCGGCGAGGCCCGGAGCCGGGCCGAGGGCGAGGACGGCGACGCCCCAGCCAAGGGCGGCGGCGGCGGGGCCGTCACACTCTCGGGCACTCACTCGCGCTGATCCGCAGGACCTACGCGTCGGCGCGGAGGGTCCCAACTCTCAAGATCGAGGGAACCCTGGCGGCCTCTAGGGCCGCTCAGGGCACATTCACCAACGTGTGGTGGGGCGCCCGGGCGGCCGGGGGCCAGGATGGCTCGGGGTGGGGACGACGGGAGTGCTGAGGATCGTGACGGGCTAGGCGCGGCTGGTGGCCTCGGCGTGACCGTCGTCGTCGTCTTCGTCGTAGTACTTCGCATACGGGTCGTCGTCGCTTGAGTCGTCGATGTCCTCGACATCATCGGCGACCGGGACCGCTGGTGCGGGAATCACCGATCGCTGGCCACTGGTCAACTCGGACTGCAAGGCGCTGAGATCAGTGCTTACAGTGCCGTACTTGAGCTGACGAGCGACCTTGGTCTGCTTGGCCTTGGCCCGGCCACGCCCCATGGCTAGACCCCCTTCGGGACCGCGTTGGTCTGTGATCGACCGACATGACAGTTCACCGGCGACGGAAAGCCGGTGGCTTGAGGGCCCATCATAAAGCCCTCGGGCCGTGCTCGTGTCCACGGTTCGCCCGCAGCGGATTGTCGGCGCGTCGCGCCATGGCCGACCGGGTGGTGGGAGCCCGTCATCTCGGGCTGGTTGAGGCTGCTGCGGGATCAAGATTTTCTGCATCGGACTCAGGCCCCCCTGTCCTCGGGAAACCGAGTTGGCCAAGAGCACTTGCCAGGACATGGAACCGTGGCATAGTCGTTTAGAACGAATGGGACCAACCGGACCGCTGATCGTGGATCGGTATGTTTTCTCGTTCGCCGAACATTCCGTTAGCCGCAGAGGGGGATCTGATGGCAGGACGTATACCTGAGGTCGATGAGTTGCTGACACCTGCAGAGGTGGCTGCGCTTTTCCGAGTCGACCCCAAGACTGTGACGCGATGGGCCAAGGCCGGGAAACTGACCTCGATCCGCACGCTCGGAGGTCATCGGCGTTACCGCGCCGCGGAGGTTCGTGCCCTGCTCGACGGGGTTCCGCTCGTGGTCGAGCTCCGAGATGAAGAGTTCGTCTCAGGCGCCTGAGAGGGCTTGCTTTTCCGAGGTGCCTCCGCCACCTCGTACCGGCGTGGCGACCTAGTCGCCCAGCGCGGCGAACAGTTGTGCCCGTCTCGCGGCCCGTCGTTGGCGTGAGACACCTCGCGTGCCGACGTCTTCGGTCTGGGCCACGATCGCCCGGACGAGGCTCTCGACTCGTTCGTCCGCGAACACCCAGGTCGAGGTGTCGATCTCGGGCTCCGCGACCCACTGGGTGATCAAGACGTCACCCCCTGGGTTATCGGGCGTGGGCGGGCGGAACGCAGGGATCAGCGCCGCATAGCCGAGCCCGAGTTCGACGAGGCCTGCGGCGAGGGTGGCAAGGCCCTCCTGGTTCGCGGGAAGCCGAACACCGACGTACTCGGCGCCGGAACGTCGCATCTGGTGCAGCGCCGAGTCGATCTCGTCGACGAGGTCAACGCCGACGATCTCGACGTCGACCATTCCGACACGGTTTCCGGAGTCGAAGACGGTCGAGAGCACCGTGGTGGCCGGGAAGGCGTCCGTTCGATGCGCCGTGCCCACTGTGCGCGGCCAGTCGCTGGCGGCAAGTGTCATGCGGGCGATGTTGTCGTAAGGCGAGGGGATCCAGATCGTGGCGGGCTCGAGTGGTTGCAGTGCGGAGTACGCCACCGAGAGCGACATACGGCTGGACGTGACCCCTTCGGTGATCCCCACCTGCTGCAGCGGATGGGTGATCTTGAGGTAGCAGCCCACCATGGTCGCCCCCTCGCGCAAGGCGATCTCCTGGGTGGCCGGGTGAGTCATCACCGGCTCGCGGACTCGGCCGCCGACTCGCATCTCGATCAGGCGCTCGAGGAGTCGGTCACCTAGGGCCTTCGCCAACCCGCGCCGTCGGAAGCGTGGATCGGTGACCGTGCCGCCTGTCTCGACGACATTGGGCGAGAGGAAAACTGCCCCCCAGTGAGCGGCCACTTCTCCGGAGTCGGTGACGGCGACCTCGCCGATGCGCTCGCCGCTCTCGAGGGCCGCCGCGATGCGCTCGGGGTAGTAGAGACTCGGATTGGGATATGACCAGCCGTAGCAACGAAATACGGCCCGGGTGAGTGCCGCTGCGTCGCTCGTCACCATCGAACGGATCGTCACGGGCTCCGCGCTGAGCGCTGCGTCCTCGGGCACGACCTCGAGCGACTCGGTGTCGAGGATGCGGTGGTGCGTCGGCAGAGCGAAGCGAACCTCGGTGAGATTGCCGATGCCGTCCGTGCGGGCTTCGGCCGCCGAGGCGACGCCCGATTCGAGCAGGGGTAGCACCGCATCCGGCGGCCCGGTGACAGGCTCACCCTTATCGGTGAGGGTGACCACGAACTCGGTGCCACGAATCTCCGTGGTGATGGTGAGGGTGGCGTCCTCCTCGCCGCCGCGCAGCCGGGTGCGCGCGTCGTTCCCGAGCTGGCGTACCACCAGGCCCACGCCGTCGCCGTCGCCGTTGCCGCCGCTTATAGCCATGGCGGTACGAGCCCCAGCGGCAAGGACTGCGATACCGAGGTCGTCCGCCTCGGCGGTCATGCTGATCACGCGAGCATGGTACGCACCAGTGTCAGGCGCGTCCGCGGCTGGCGTCGCGTAGCGGGAACGCGCGGTCCGTCGCCGGAGTGGATTCGCAGTCCGTGGGACGTCACGCCCTCATGCTGCGTAGCCTGAAACGACCTGAAACCTGGAGGGGAGTCGAGATGTCCAAGGTCGTGCACTTTGAGATCCCGGTCGACAATGAGCAGCGGGCGACCGCGTTCTACAACGACGTACTGGGTTGGGAGGTTTCGCGATTCGGTGACGGTCCCTATTGGCTAGTGCGCGCCGGCGCTGAATCCGAACCGGGCGCTGACGGTGCGCTGCTCGCGAGGGACGATCTGCACCGAAGCCCGGTCCTGACGGCGTCGGTGGAGAACATGGACGACGCTTTGGCGCGCGTCGTGGTGGGTGGTGGGCAAGTGGTGCAAGGGAAACTGCCGATCCCCAGCATGGGGTGGTCGGCGTACATCGTCGACCCTGAGGGCAACACGATCGGGCTGTTCCAGCCCGATCAACGCGCTGGCAGTTGAACGCGTGCGGCCTTCTAGAAGCGGACGAGCCGCCGTGCTTCGTCCAGGATTCGCGTCAGGTCGGGCAGCCAGGCCTGCTCGAGCGATGGTGAGTAGGGGGCGGGCACGTGGGGTGGGGCGACCCGCACCACGGGGGCATCGAGTAGGTGAAGGCCTTCGTTCGCCATGCGTGCGGCGATCTCTGCACCCGGCCCGAAGTCGTGGTGTGCCTCATGCACGATGAGTAGACGTGAGGTGGTGGCGACCGATTCGAGTATCGGGGTCATGTTCAGGGGGGCAATCGTGCGCAGGTCGATGAGTTCAGCTGAGATGCCTTCTGTGGCAAGGTGATTCACGGCCTCGAGGCACACCGTCGCCATGCGAGACCATGACACGATGGTGAGATCGGTGCCTCGTGAGCGGATGGCGGCCTGGCCGATCGGGACGAGGTGGTCGGGGGAGCACGTCGGACCCTTGCTGCCGTAGAGGAGCCGGTGCTCGACCACCACTACCGGGTTTGGGTCCGCGATAGCTGCACGGAGAAGCCCGTAGGCGTCTGACGGCGTGGACGGCATCACGACAGTGAGGCCGGGGATGTGGCAGAGCATTGCCTCGAGGCTCTGGGAGTGCTGCGCGCCTGACGAGCGCCCGGCGCCGATCTGCGTGCGCAGCGTCAGGGCCATCTGCGCCTGACCACCGGTCATGTAGGGAAGCTTGGCAGCCTGGTTCATGATCTGGTCGAGGCAGACTCCGAGGAAGTCGAAATACATCAACTCAAGGACGGGCTTGTAGCCAGCCATCGCCGCGCCCACACCCAGGCCCATGATCGCCGTCTCGGAGATGGGGGTGTCGAGCACTCGGCTAGGCCACTGATCCTTGAGTCCGCGCGTGATTCCGAAGACGTTGCCGCTTGCGCCGATGTCGATCCCGGCCACAAAGACCTTGTCGTCGTTCTCGAGCTCGGCGTGAAGGGCGGCGCGGACTGCCTCGAAGTACTTCCAGGTCTCGCCCGTCGCGGCGGAGTCGGCGATCTCCATGACCGAGGCCGGTGCGCTGGGGCGTGGGCGGGTGACGGCGAGCGAAAGCTCGCTCGCAGGAGGCTGAGGTGAGAGTTCGGCGTCCGCAATCGCCTCGTCGATCTCGCGCTCGATGGCGGCTTCGACCGCTGCGATGTCGGCGTCCGGTACGTCCGCTGCCGCCAGTCGCTCACGGGCCACGATCAGCGGGTCGCGGGGTTCGGGCTCTGAGGGGTTGGCAGGCGAGCGGTAGTGCTGAGGGTCGCCTTCGTAATGCCCGCGGACACGTAAGGTCAGCGCCTCCACAAGGTAGGGCCTGCCACCGTCTCGCACCTGGGCGAGGATCGTCGTCATCGCCTCTGCGACGGCGACGACGTCATTGCCGTCGATCCGGCGGAACCGCAGGCCGAGACCGCGCGCACGGTCTTCGACCTGGACCGGGTGCTGGTCGTCGAAGTGGGAGAACTCCGAGAAGCGGTTGTTCTCGCAGAACAGCACGAGGGGGAGCTCCCAGAGCGAGGCGAGGTTCGCCGCCTCGTGGAAAGCGCCTGTGGAGAGAGCGCCGTCGCCGAGGAAAGCGACGGCCACGCCGCCCTTACCGTTGAAGCGAGCAGCCTGGGCGGCTCCGCCAGCGATCGGGATGCCCGCGCCGACGATGCCGTTGGCACCGAAGATTCCGCGGCTCGGATCGGCGATGTGCATCGACCCACCGCGGCCTCGGCAGACCCCGGCCTCGCGGCCCATGAGCTCGGCGTACATCTCGACGGGTGTGAGGCCGCGCGCGAGGGCGTGGGCATGGCCTCGATGTGTGGAGGTGATGACATCGTCGTCGCGAAGCGCAAAGCACGCGCCCACGGCCGTGGCCTCCTGGCCAATCGCCAGGTGGACGAAGCCGGGAATGTGCCCGGCACGGTAGAGGATCGCGGCCTGTTCTTCGAAGCGGCGGATTCGGAACATCCGTCGGTACAACTCCAGCACCGTCGCCGGTGATGTGATGGTCATGCTCGGCTCGGTGTCGTCCACTTAGTCCGAAGCCTCGGGCCCCAGGATGTTGCGGGCGATCATCCAGCGGTGGATCTCGCTGGTTCCGTGGCCGATCCGCCAGAGCCGGGCCTGACGGAAGTAGCTCTGCACCACCGACTCGCTGGCATAGCCCATGCCGCCCAGGATCTGCATCGCGCGATCGGCTACGCGGTAGGCCATCTCGGTGGCGTAGAGCTTGGCGACGAATGCTTCGTTGCGAGTCGCCTTGTCGGCGTCGACGAGCCACGCGGCCCGGTAGACGAGCAGTCGGGCCGCCTCGAGCTCGACCTCGGAGTCGGCGATCATGAACTGCACGCCCTGGCGGGCGGCGATCGGCTTACCCCACGTGACCCGCGTCTTAGCCCACGCCACCGCTTCGTCGAGGCAGCGACGGGCGATTCCGAGCTGGTAGGCCGCGATGCGAAGCCGGCCATAAGTCAACTGCCTGTTGGCGATCTGCCAGCCGCCATTGATCTCACCGAGCAGGGCGCTGGCCGGCACCACGCAGTTGTCGAAGACGATCTCGTGCGGCGCCCAGTCGTCGCCCATCGTCTTGATCTCGCGCGAGAGGGAGACCCCGGGGTTGTCCATGTCGACGAGGAAGCAGCTAATGCCGCGGGCGCCCTTGGAACGGTCGGTGGACGCGAACAGGATGATGAAGTCGGCGCGGTCGGCGTGGGAGATGAACAACTTCGTGCCGTTGATCACGAACGTGTCATCGACACGCACGGCCTCGGTACGGACCGCTCCGAGATCTGAACCGGTGTCGGGCTCGGTGAATGCGTAGCAACTGCGGCGACGACCCTCGACCACGCCGAGGTAGTACTCCTTGTGCTGTTCGGGAGTGCAGAATTCGAGCGCCGGCTCGGCCAGCCCTCCGAACTCGAACATCATCGGCGTCTGGTAGAGCTCCTCGAGCACCAGCATCTGCAGCACCATCGGCAGCCCCTGGCCGCCGTGCTCCTCGGGTACCTCGAGAGCCCATAGGCCCTGTGCGCGTGCCAGCGCCTCCAGCCCAAGACGGGTCGACAGTTCGAGCTTGCCGTTGGCCAGGAAGTCGCGCTCGTGCTCGGCGAGATGCCGCAGCCGGAAGTCACGGACGACGTCGACGAACTGACGCTCCTCGTCGGAGATGGCGAAGTCCACGATGCACCGGTTCTTAGAGCTCGGGGGCCCGGGGGCCCGTGGGTCACGGGACTTCATTCGATCAAACGCGTCGTCCGCGATGAACACTGGGAGTCTGGGCAGGGGCCTGTCAAGCAGGGGAACCGGGCAGGGTGGAGGATCTCCCCACATCGACGCGCGGCCAGCCTGGACAACAGGTGGGGGATCCGCGAGAAGATCGCGGTCTATCCCCGCGCCGGTGAGCTCGTCGGCCTGCGGTGCGACGACCCCGACGAGTCGACGAGAAGGAGCCCGGAGCATGGCGGACACGGAGCTCGACGAGCACAAGGCGCAGTTGCGTGAGGCATTTATTGCCGCGAGGGGTTACTGGTCTCCCTTGTGGGACGGTGTGCTCGACCTCGACCCTGCGTACTTCGAGGCGTACCTGCGCTTTTCCGAGATCCCATGGAAGCGTGGTGGCCTCTCGCCGAAGGTCAAGGAGTTCATCTACATCGCCATCGACGCGGCGACGACTCACTTGTTCGTGCCAGGTATCCGCATCCATGTTCAGAACGCGCTTAAGTACGGCGCCAGCGTCGCTGAGATCCTCGCGGTGATCGAGTTGACCTCGTCGATGGGCCTGCGGTCCTCCGAGCTCGGGATGGAGATCCTGCACGAGGAGCTCGAGGCTGCCGGGATTGCATCCGTCCCCAGCTCGGTGGCCGGTGACGCGGAGCGCCAGCGACTCAAGGCTGAGTTCATCGAACGCCATCACTACTGGTCCGACGGCTGGCAGCGCATCCTCACGGCCGATCCGGAGTTCTTCGGCACGGTCGTCAAACTCTTCGCCGCCCCATTCGAACTCGCGGTGCTCGATCGGGGAACGATGGAACTCATCCAGGTGGCCATCTACGCCTCGGTGACCCACCTCGAGCCGGTGGCGATGCGTCGACACATCCGCGCAAGCATCGAGCTGGGAGTAACCGAGCAGGAGATAGCTGAAGTCCTGCAGCTTGCGTCCGTCCTGGGCATCCACTCGAGCACGATCAGCGTCCCGATCCTGCTCGAAGAGGCGGCCGCCTCGTGAGCGCCGACCTCATCGGCAACCGGACCGTCGGCGATCTCCTTCTGGAGCGTGTCGCGCGCACCCCGGACAAGCAGTGGCTGGTGTTCGAGGATGCGGACGGCAAGGCCACGCGTCTGACCTACGAGCAATTCGAGGATCTCGTCGCGCGCACCGCCGGGGGCTTCGCGTCGGCAGGCGTGGGCCGGGGCGACAAGGTGGCCCTGCACCTCGACAACGGGGTCGAGATGGTGGTGGCCCTGTTCGCCCTTGCCTATCTCGGAGCCGTTGCGGTTCCGTCCAACACCTCGAACCAGGTGCGCGAACTCGCACATGTGGTGGGGTGGTCGCAGGCCAGCACGATCGTCAGCGGCGACAATTATCGCGATCTTGTTGACGAGACTGTGGCTGTTCTCGGCACTCCGATGCGGCGGATCTGCGTCGGGACTGATCCGGCCAGGCTCGGTGAAACCGCATTCGGCGAACTCGCGAGCGCGCGCCGGATCGATCCGCTGCGCCTCCACAACGAGGAGCCGCTCGAGATCATCTTCACCTCGGGCACCACGGCGAGCCCTCGTGGCGTGGTGATCACGCATGCGAACTGGCTGTGGTCAGGGGAGCGCACCTCGCGCGGGCTGCATGTCTCGGAGGAAGACACCTTCTTTAGCTGCTTGCCGCTGTTCCACGTCAACGCGCAGTCCCTGAGCATGCTCAATGCCTTGACGGCCAACGGCACCTTCGTGTTGGTTCCGCGGTTCTCCGCAAGCTCGTTCATGGATCAGGTCCGGCGTCACGGGGCCACCCACGCCAGCATCGTGGCGATGATGGTGCGCACCCTGCTCGCGCAGGAGCCGTCGGCCTTGGACTCTGTGCACTCGATCCGGCGCGCCACCTACGCACTCAGCGTGCGTGACGCCGAGCGGGACGCCTTCCAGGAGCGTTTCCGGATCAATCTGATCAACGGCTACGGACTCACTGAAACCATGACTGAGGTGACGGTGTGCCCCGTCTTTGGCCCGCAGCGCTGGCCATCGATCGGCCTGCCCGCGATCGGTCGGACGGTGCGGATCATCGGCGAGGACGGGGCGGAGGCTGCTGTCGGCGATCCCGGCGAGATCGTCGTGCACGGCCAGCCTGGGCGCACGATCATGAAGGAGTATTACCGCGACCCTGCGGCCACCGCGGCCACGGTGGCCGACGGCTGGCTGCGCACGGGCGACGTCGGCTACCTCGACGAGGCGGGCTACCTGTACTTCGTCGACCGAGTCAAGGACATCGTGAAGCGTGCGGGCGAGAACATCTCGGCCACCGAGGTCGAGGGGGTTATCGCCCAGCATCCGTCAGTGGAGCTGGTGGCCGTTGTAGGGGTGCCGGACGATATTCGCGACGAAGCGGTCAAGGCGTTCATCGTCCTGCGACCTGGCGCCGCAGCGATGACGTTCGAGGAGGTGCGAGCCCACTGCCTGGCCCAATTGGCTCCGTTCAAGGTGCCCACGATCGTCGAGTTCCGTGACTCGTTGCCCATGACCTCGATCGGCAAGATCGAGAAGAAACTGCTCAAGAGTGGTGCCGCGGAGTAGGTGTCGATGTCAGGTCTGCGCCCTGACCGGATGCACCGAGCATATGGTCTACGGAGATGGGTGGGGTCCGCTGAAATCCCTTGCCGACATTTGGCTTTCGTGCCATGCTGTCTTGCTGCCAACCAAGCGGTTGGTAGCAGATTTAGCCGTTCTGGACCGATCACTGCTCATGTCAGGTCGTCAGTCACACTGACGCCTGTTGTGCGATGTCCAGGGACGATCGACCACCGCCACCACGATCGAGGAGTAGAACATGACCGTCGAGTACCCGCCCGTGAAGTTCGGTGCTTTCATGGGGCCCTATCACGTGCCCCGCGTCGACTCGAACGCAGCGCTGCGCCATGACCTCGAGATCATCCAGTACCTCGACGAACTCGGTTTCGCCGAGGTATGGGTAGGCGAGCACCACAGCGGTGGTGTGGAACTGATCGCGAGCCCCGAGATCTTCATCGCGGCAGCTGCCGAGCGCACGAAGCGCATCAAGCTCGGCCTCGGCGTGGTGTCCCTGCCTTACCACCACCCGTTCATGGTGGCGGAGCGCATCAATCAGCTCGACCACATGACGCGTGGCCGCGTGATCTTCGGTGCCGGTCCGGGCCAGCTTGCCGACGACTCGAAGATGATGGGCCTGAACCCACTCGAAGGCCGTCGCAAGATGGAGCAGTCCTTCGGGGCGATCTACCGCCTGCTCAACGGCGAGACCGTCACCGAGGAGACCGACTGGTACAAGCTCGACGAGGCTTACCTGCAGATGAAGCCCTACTCCAAGGTTGAGATGGCCTGCACCGCCACCGTCTCGCCCAACGGGCCGAACCTGGCAGGCAAGTACGGCGCGTCGCTCCTCTCGCTTGCGGCGACCTTCCCGGAGGGCGTTGAGCTCCTGGAAAGCCACTGGAACATTGCAAGCAAGATCGCTGCTGAGAACAACCAGACCATCTCGCGCGCGAACTGGCGCCTGGTGGGCATCATGCACGTCGCTCCCACCGAGGACCAGGCGCGTGAGGAGTGCAAGTACGGCCTCAAGCAGCTGCTCAACTACCTCTCGCAGGTATCACCGGGCGGCGCCGCGTACGACGACCTCGACCAGATGATCACCGACTACAACGACAGCGGCTTCACCGCGATCGGCACCCCTGAGTTGGCCGTCCAGCAAATCAAGCGGCTTCAGGAGAAGTCGGGCGGGTTCGGCACCTGGCTCAACCTCCAGGGCGACTGGGCGAGCCCCGAGGCCACGCGCAACAGCTACCGCATGATCGCGGCCGAGGTGGCCCCGCACTTCACTGGTGATCACGAGTCGCGTGCCCGCAGCTTCGCGTCGGTGATCGACAGCGGTATGCACACCGTCGAGATCACCCAGGAGGCCCAGCGCCTCGCGAAGGAGAAGTACGACAAGGAGCGCGCCGACGCCGGCAAGGCCTGACATACCGAAGTCAACGAAGGCCTCGAATCGCTGATGCGACTCGAGGCCTTCGCTGTTGGTGGGTGCGCCGTTCCCGAGCGGAGCGGCCCGCCGACTACCAGATGATGCGGTAGCGGTAGTCGATCAGTCTGCTGGAGAAAGTCCATTCGCCCGAGGGGTCGCGGACGATCTCATCGCGGTCGCGGCCGAAGGATTCGGTGACGGCGCGCTCGGTGACTACCTGGAAATCGGCGATACCGGTGATGTGGTCGTCGTCGACGACGTCGAGGTGGAGGTTGGTGACCCAGTGGCGGTAGCCAACGCGGGCGCGCGCCGCCTGCATCATGGCCGTCACGATGCCAGCGCGGGTTTCCATCACCCGAGGGGCAGGGGCGGGGGGAGCATCGACGGCGAGGTTCGTCTCGATCACCGTGACGGTCGCGTCAGGACTGAAGCACGTGGCGAGGGCAATCTCGTCGCAGTCATCCAGCGCGTGGCAATAGCGCGCGTAGAGATTGCGCACGAGGCGGTGGTCGTTCTCGGTCACGACTGCTCCAGCAAAGTTGGGTTCACGCCGGGTGTGTTCGGCGACATCCCCCGACTCTACGAATGGGGGCGCCACCTTGAGGTGGCGCCCCCATTCGTGATGGCTACTTGATGCCGGCGCCCGCATCGACGGGGAGCGAGATGCCGGTGATGCATCGAGCCTCATCCGAGGCCAGGAACAGCACCGCGTTGCTGATGTCGCGCGGCTCGGCCCACGGAATGGGCAGTGCGTGCATTCCCTGGGACACGGCGGCGAACTCCTCAAGTGACGGCGACTCGATGTTCGGGACGAACAGGTGGCGGACGGTCGGGTTCTGGATCATCGGCGTGTTGACCTGCGTGGGAAGGATTCCATTCACGCGGATGCTCTCCGGGCCGAGCTCCACGGCCAAGACGCGCATGAGCCCCTGGACGCCGTGCTTGGCGGCGACGTAGTGCCCAATATTGGCGTAGGCCTTGGGGCCAGCGACAGCCGAGATGATCAGCACCATCGAACCCCCGCCCGCGGCACGCAGGTGGGGGGTGGCGGCGCTGGTGGTGTTCCAGACGCTGGTGAGGTTGACGTCGAGCATCTCCGACCACATCTCCTGCGACATGGCACCCGTGCCCGCCATGCTCGTGGTCGACATGCCGGCGTTGGCGACGACGATGTCGAGACGCCCGAGCTCCGCGACTCCTTCGCTCAGAGCCGCGTCCAGGGCCGCGCGGTCGCGGCAGTCGACCTTGCGCGCGAAGGCGCGGCGGTCGAGCGCCTCGACCATCGATGCCGTTTCGGCTAGGTCGGCCTCTGTTGCGGCGGGATAGTGCGACACGGTGTCCAGCGGTCCGCAGATGTCAACCATGATGATGTCCGCGCCCTCTTCGGCGAGGCGTACTGCGTGGCTGCGACCCTGACCCCGTGCCGCACCGGTGACCAATGCCACCTTGCCTTCGACGCGTCCCATTTCTGACTCCATTCATTTCTTGATCGTGAGTTGGCGTACGTGCGTTGATGGTCGTGCCTGATCGTGCCGGATGTTCTCGGTTCGCGCTATGGGTTGCTGTGGTCGGTTACCGCCCCGGCAGCGATGAGGAGAAGAGCTTTCGTAGTGCCATGCGATCGACCTTGTTATTCGGCGTGCGGGGCAACTGCTCGACGATTTCGATGCGTCGCGGGCTTTGAAGACCCTGCAGATCTGGGTGCTCCCTGCACCACGCCGCAATGTCCTCGATCGTGACCTCGGGCTTTGCCGGAACCACGATCGCGGTGACTTGGTGGACATAGCGTTCATGGGGGGTGCCGATAACCGACACCTCGGAGATGAGCGGGGACAACGACATCGCGTTCTCAACCACCTGCGGGAAGACGTTCTCGCCGCCCGAGATGATCATGTCGTCTGCTCGGTCGGCGAAGTAGAGGTAGCCGTCACCGTCGACGGTCACCATGTCGCCCGTGCGGAACCAGCCGTCGAGGAACCGCTCGGCGCTCCCGCGTGGGTTGTTCCAGTAACCGGGCGTGAGTGCGTCGCCGCGCACCCAGAGCTCGCCCACCGTGCTCGATCCGTGGGCCACGGGCTCCATGATGTCGAGGTCGACGACCTGCCACTCGATGATCTGCGCGAGGGGCTTGCCCATCGTGAGATAGCGCGGGGTCTCGTCGGCGGGCTCGGTCGAGCACAAGCCGTTCTGCTCGGTCTGGCCGTAGACGGTGCGGATGCAGGTGATGCCGGTGGAGTCGTTGAAGCGCTTGAGCGGCCCGGGTGGCAGTGCTGAACCGCCGACCATGCAGACCCGATAGGAGTCCAGCGTGATCGGCTTCTCCGCGCATGCGTTCGCGATATCGATCATCATCGTCGGAACCAGAGCGGTGACGGTGGGGCGCATTGCGAGTGATCTCTCGATCCATTCGCCCTTGTCCCACTTTCGCATCAGCGTGACGCTGCCCCCGGCGAGCAGCACGGGTAGCAGGATCAGTTGCAGGCCGCCCACATGGAACAGCGGGGTGCAGACCAGCGCATGATCGGCCGACGTGAGGTCATAGACCTGTTCGACAGCTTCGCATTGAGACGAGGTGTTGCGATGGGTCTGGCGCACTCCCTTGGGAACGCCGGTCGATCCGCTGGTGTACATGATCATCGCGTCGGTGTCGTCGAGCCGTGGTACGACGGCGGTCATCAGCGTGGGGGGCAAGTCTTCGAGGGAGATCGACGCACCCTCGGCCCGCTCGGTGGACATCAGGCGAACTTCGCCTGACCCAATGCTCGACGCCAGAAGATCGTTCACGCGCGCCAGGTCTTGCGGGCGGGTGATGACCCAGCGCATCCCGGAGTCGGACACCACGTGCTGCAGCGCAGTCGGGCTGATCAGGACGTTGATCGGGACGGCCGTACCGCCCGCCTGCAGGATGCCGGCCCAGGTCGGGACCCAATGTGGGTCGTTAGGAAGGCATATCCCGACACGGTCGCCTGGCATAAGTCCTTGGGCCAGAAAGAATGCGGCCAAGCGACCTGACCGCTCGACGAACTGTCCGGCGGTGAGAGTGTCGTCGCCGCACCGCACAAGGACGGCATCGGGGTTCGCGCGCGCGCGACGCAGCAGCCCGGTGATGATGTTCATGTGGTGGCCTCTCTTGTGGCAGGAGCGGGAAGCCCCACGGTGGCGGTGCCCGTGATCACGCGTACGCCGTCGGAGCGTTCCACCCAGACGTCGCAGTCGACGTCGATGCCGTCGGGAAGGATTCGAACGCAGGTGACGACTCCTCCTGCGGTGACGTGGTCTCCGGCGAACACGTTGCCCCGGAACCGGCACCCGACGCGACGCACGGCACCCTCAGGGCCTGCCCAGGCCTCGAGCATGTTGTACACGTACGCGAGGGTGGTTCCACCCTGGTTGACGACGCGGCTCCCCAGCCCGGCTGACGCCACCGCATCAAGGTCGAAGTGGATGGGGTTGGGGTCGCGCAGCAGGAGCGCCATCAGCTTCATGTTCTCTGCCGACACAGATTCGACGACGAATGTGGGAATCTCGTCGCCGAGGGTCGGGCTCGCCGCGCTCATGCGACCGCCCTCTTGACCAGGTAGGTGCTCGTGACCTGGCCCATCGTGGCCCGAGTGTCGTCGAGGACATCGACGATCACCACGAGAGTGTCGAGCACACCGCCGTCGCGGGTTTCACGGCGATCGACCGCACCGATGCGAGCGGTGGTGAGGTACTCCGTTCCCGAGCTCAAGGGTGCACGGTGAGAGATCTCGACATCGCCGATCAGGAGGGTGTCCTGGGGTGACTTCCGCGCGAGCTCGCACAGTTCGTCAACGGTGATGCCCAAGCCACGAAGTGAGGCGATGACAAGCCAGATCGGGTGAGGGCGACCACCCTCGCGGTGCGGAGACTCCAGCGCGTCGTCGGCAATCGCAACTTCGTACGGCGCGATGCGGAGTGAACCGCCGGGCAGGACCCGCCCGGCAAGCTGCCGCAGGTCGTCGAGATCAGGTGCGCTCATGGGGTGTCCCTCCCTCAGAAGATGGTGTAGCCGCCGTCGACGACGACCTCATTGCCGGTGTGGTAGGTCAGGGAGGGATCAGCCAGGAAGGCCGCGATGTCGTGGAACTCCGAGGGTGTGGCCCAGCGCCGCGCCGGAGTGCGCACGAGGGTGGCCTTGACGAACTTCTCGTTCTCGCGCAAAGACTCGTTCATGGGTGTCTCGGTCCAGCCGGGGACGAGGATGTTGCAGCGCACCCGGTGTCGGGCTAGTTCGACTGCCGCGGTGCGACCGAGGCCGAGGAGACCGGTCTTGCTGGTGGCGTACGCGGCCTGGCCGATGCCACCGTAGTGGGACACCGTCGACGACACGATCACGATCGAGCCGCCCTCGCCGCGTTCGACGAGGTGACGGGCGACCGCCTGCGTGCACAGGAACGAACCGTCAAGGTTCGTGCGCATCACGTGCTGCCAGGTCTCGAGCGACATCGATACGAGAGGCTCGATCACGGCGATTCCGGCGTTGGCGAAAAGTACGTCGACCTTGCCGAACCTTGCCAGCGTGGTAGCCATTGCGGCCTCGACCTGCTCAGGGTCTGAGGTATCGCACGCGATAGCGGCGGCGTTGATTCCCGCATCCTCGAGTGCGGTCACGGTCGAGGCGCTGCGTTCGGCATTGCGAGCCCAGATTGCGACCGATGCGCCCGCACGGCCCACGCCCTCGGCGATCGCCTGGCCGATGCCGGAGTTGCCGCCGGTGACGACGACGACCAGACCGCTGAGATCCTGCATGTCAGTACGACCTCGGGAGGTTGAGCGTGTGCTGCGCTATGTGGTTGAGCACCATCTCGGTGCTCACGGGAGCGATCTTCTGGAGCCGCACGATGCTCCAGAGGTCGGCCAGGCCGTATTCGTCCGCGAGACCGTTGCCGCCGTGGGTCTGGATTGCTGCATCCAGCGCACGGTAACCCGCATTGGCGGCAAGGTACTTGGCCATGTTGGACGCCTCACCCGAGGGGATGCCGGCGTCGTAGAGCGCGGCCGCCCGCCAGAGCATTCCGCGGGCAGCCTCGATCTCGATCGCGGCCGCGGCGAGGGGGTGCTGCACACCCTGATGTGTGCCGATCGGGACTCCCCAGACGTTGCGCTCGCGCGCGTACCGGCTCGCCTTCTCGATCGCGTAGCGGCCGACCCCCGTGCAGATCACTGCGCTCAGGACCCGCTCAGGATTGAGGCCGTCGAACAGTGGCACCCCACCCTTGCCGACCTCTCCGACCACGGCGGAGGACGGAACTCTCACGTCGTCGAAGAACAGGGTGAACTGCCGCTCGGGCGCCCGGAGGGCCGTAGGAAGGGGTGAGCGCGTGAGCCCGTCGGCATCGGGCTCGACGACGAAGAGTGTGAGTTCGCCGCGCCCATTCCGTTCGTCGGTTCCGGTGCGCGCCACGAGCAGGAAGTGGTCGCAGTGGTCGACACCGGAGATGTAGTACTTGGTGCCCTTGATCAGCCAGTCGTCACCATCGCGCCGTGCCGTGGTCTTGATGTTGTAGGAGTTGGACCCGGCGTCGGGCTCGGTGAGGGCGAAGACGAACTTCTCGGTGCCATCGGCGATGGCGGGCAGGTACCGATGGCGCTGCTCGTCGTTGCCGTGCCTGGCCAAGATGCTGCCCGCCATGCCCGGCGAGAGAACCATGGCCAACTCGGGGCAGCCCCCGGCCGAGAGCTCTTCCAGGACGATCGCGAGCTGGGTGAGGCCGGCGCCACTGCCGCCATACTGCTCGGGGATGTTCAGGCCCAGGAAGCCAGCGGCCGCGAGGCGCTGCCACAGCTCGGTCATTGGCTCGCCAGTGGTCGAGGCACGCATGTAGTAGTCGTGCCCGAACGGCGTGACGATGTCGGTGACCGTCTGCCGCAGCGCCTTCTCCTCCGGTGTGGGCAACAGCGGCAGACTCGGGACGGAAGGCTCGGGAATTGCGGTGGTCACGAGGGCTCCTCGGCGGGGTGCGCGGAGCCGGGTGCGTCCGCGGGGGTCAGGTCGATGAGCCCGCCGAGGCGGGCCCGGTGGCCATCTGCTGCGCCCAGGACGAGTGCGGCGCTCTTGGCACGTTTGAGGTACAGGTGCGCGGGGAACTCCCACGTGAACCCGATGCCGCCGTGGAGTTGGACGCAGATCTCGGCAGCCGAGACCGCGACCTCCGAGCAGACGCTCTGGGCCAGTGCGGCAGCGATCTCAAGATCGCCGCTACCCTCGGCGGCGCACGCGGCGGCATAGCGGGCTACGGCGCGGGCCTGTGCGATCTCGACCCATAGATCG
Organism: Actinomycetota bacterium; assembly: GCA_009697815.1. Lineage (GTDB taxonomy): Bacteria > Actinomycetota > Actinomycetes > S36-B12 > CAIYMF01 > Longivirga. Next base: position 2,940 of record WLRQ01000010.1, on the reverse strand, counting down.
GCGCACCGGTGCTGCAAGGCCTGGTAGCTGCCGATCAACTGCCCGAACTGTCGACGCTCTTTGAGGTAGCCGACTCCCGCCTCGAGGCACCACTCCGCAACGCCGAGTTGCTCGGAGGCCAGGAGCGCGGCCGTGATCGTCCATGCGGTCGACAGTGCCGAGGAAGCCGCGGTGCCACGTCCGAGGAGGCGCGCGCTTGCGCCGTCGACCCGGATGTCGGCGAGCTGGCGGGTCATGTCCAAGGACACGACAGGAGTGATCCGCACACCTGGATCTGACGCCTCGACGGCGACGATATCGCCTGCTGCCGTAGGGATCAGGAGGATGTCGGCCGTGAGGGCGTCGAGGACTCCGGGGACGTGTGCGCTGGCGCTGTCTCCAACCAGGATTGCCGACCTATGTGCGCGGGGCACCTGCTGCGCGGCACTCACCACCACCGCCGCCACCCTCGTGCCTGACGCGACCGACTCGAGTAAGTCGTCGACGCGCAAGCCGAGCAGTAGCGCGGTGGAGAACACACTGCTGCCGAGGAACGGCACGGGTGCGACGGCGCGACCGAGTTCCTCGAGCACCACCGCAGTCTCGCGCCAGGAAGCGCCCGCTCCGCCGTGCTCCTCTGCGATGGCGAGGCCGGTGACGCCCACCTCGTCGGCGAGGACTCGCCACAGTGTCTGGTCGACGGTGGCGACCGACTCGGTGAGCGCGAGGACGCTCTGCCACGAGGCGTGATCGGCGAGCACGCTGCGCACGCTCGAGCGGAGATCGTCCTCGATCGGCGAGTAGAGAAGTGACGGGATCTGCTCGACGGTCATCGCGGAAGCTCCTTCCACGGGGTGTCGCGGTCGGGTCGTGGACCGGGAGGCAATCCGAGCACCCGCTCGGCGATGATGTTGCGCATCACTTCTGAGGTTCCGCCCTCGATCGAATTGCCCTTGGCCCGCAGGTAGCGGAACCCGGCGGTGCGGTCTCCGAGGTCGCCGATCTCGGGTCGACGGGCCGTCCAGTCGTCGTAGCGAAGACCTTCGTCGCCGAGCAGGTCGAGTTCGAGCGAGGACGTCTCCTGGGCCAGTTGCGCGTAGGCCAGCTTGGCGCCAGAGCCTTCGGGGCCGGGCTGGCCGGCCAGTTGCTGCTGACGCAGGCGTGCCGCCATGAGCCGGAGGCTCTCGGCCTGCACCCACAATCGGAGCACGCGGTCGTGCAGTGCGGGCCGACGCAGGTCGGGTCGGGTTCGCCACAGATCGGTGAGCGAGCCGATCGGCCCGCCTTCCCGGGGTGGGGTCGCGGCGCCGAGTGCCATCCGCTCGTTCATGAGCGTTCCGGTGGCGACCTTCCAGCCGTTGCCCACCTCGTCGAGCCGGTTCTCCTCCGGCACGAGCACGTCGGTGAGGAAGACCTCGTTGAACTCGGTCTCGCCCGTAACCTGCCGCAATGGGCGTACATCGACGCCCGGGGAGAACATGTCGACGACGAAGTAGGACATGCCCCGGTGCTTGGGAGCGTCGGGATCGGTTCGCGCGAGAAGGAGTGCGAACGACGCCTCGTGAGCGAGAGACGTCCATACCTTCTGCCCGTTGATGACCCAGCCCGCCTCGGTGCGCACTGCGGACGTTGCGACGGATGCGAGGTCGGACCCGGCACCGGGCTCGCTGAAGAGCTGGCACCAGATGTTCTCGCCGGTCCAAAGGGGTCGGAGCCATCGTTGCTGCTGTGCGCTCGTGCCGAAGCGCAGCAGCGTGGGCGCGGCCATCCCGAGGCCGATGATGTTGTAGGCCGACCTGTTGTCGGGTGAGCCCGCATTCGCGAAGGCGAGGTCGACCTGCTCCTGGAGCTCGGCCGAGGCGCCGAGTCCGCCGAGGCCCGCGGGCTGCGACACGACCGCCAGGCCGGCATCGAACCTGGCGCGTAGGAACTCCAGATCGTCCATCGACCCGGGTGTGTGCGTCGCAAGGAAGGCGTCGGTGAGCGCTGCGAGAGAACCGCCGTCGAGGGGCGGCGACGCGCTCACCGGGAGCGCCCGGGGGACAGGGTGACGAGGTGCACAGCGCAAGTGTCGCCTACGGCAGTTCGAGGACGTGTCGCACTCTGCGTTAGGTGCTGTCGCGTCATCCGACATGGCTAAGGCCGTGAGGACCTCTACGATCACCGAGACCCCAGACGAAGGAACAGTGTGTCCAGGATCTTCTCCCCCACGCTCGACGGCCGGTTCGCGCCCGTTCACGTGATCGGCATGGCCGCTACCGAGTTCGTGCCCGAGCATGATGCTGCCCTCGACGAGCTCGTCTTCGCGGCGATGTCCGCCGCCCTGGCCGAATGCGGACTGCGCAAGCAGGACCTCGGGTTGTCGGTGCAGGCGTCGCTGGATGTCTACGACGGTCGCAGCATCTCCAGTGGTCTCACGACCGCTGCGGCTGGCGGCTATCTGAGCGACTCCTACCGAATCGAGGGCGATGGGGGGCTGGCGATCACTGCGGCCGCGCAGGCCGTCGCCTCGGGTGATGTCGACGTCGCCGCGGCGGTCGCCGTATTCAATCCTGAGATCAGCGGCTCGCCCGAGCGACGCCGCGCCTTCCTCGAGCAGCTTTCCTCGCTCGCGTTCGAGCCGCTGTTTGACCGGCCGGTGGGAATGACGGCGCAGACCTCATGGGCGTTGCATGCGGCCAAGGCAGTGGAGGCGGGCGAGATGAGCATCCATGATCTTGCGGCCCTCGCGGCCGAGGAGATCAGCCGTGGGGCGTCGCGTCGTTCCGTCCGCTCGGGTCCGATCACGGCGGACGATGTGCTCGCCTCTGCCGCGCTGGCTTGGCCACTCCACGAGTTGATGTTGCCGGCTCCTTCCGCTGGCGCGGCCGCGGTGATCCTCGCGGCGCCCGCGCGAGCGGCGCGTGCGATCGGCCGATCCCTCGTCATCACCGGTCTCGGCCATGGGACGGGCGACTACAC
>WLRQ01000001.1 GCA_009697815.1 Actinomycetota bacterium | reverse complement strand
GTTGCGCGAGAAATCCCGCGAGGTCCTCTGGCTCGGTGACTCGGTGCGGACCGCGTCGAAGAAGCAACGCATCGCCCTCGACATTCGCGACAAGCACTGCGCGTTCCCCGAGTGCCGGGTCGACCCGAGCCGGTGCCAAGCCCACCACGTGATCCATTGGCAACACGGCGGCGCCACAGATCTCGACAACCTCGTGCTCCTCTGCAGCCCACACCACCAGGGCGCGCACGAAGGCGGCTGGACCGTGAGCCCCACACCCGCCCAGGACGGCAAACACATCCACCCCGGCCACCCCGCCTACTGGCAATTCACCCCACCGGCCCCGACACGCTAGGTTCCCGGTGCGTCGAGGTCCTGGGTGGATCGTGTGCTCGCCGGGGGTATCGCGGGTGGGCGTTGTGTGCGAGTCTGGCGTCACAGTCGGTGATCTTGGAGCCGTGGGTGTGCCCCCTCACGCGATCACCGGGATGTCCACATGCGTAGGTCTGTTCTCGCCCTCGCCGCGGCCAGTGGCGTGTTCGCTCTCACCGCGGCCGGCGCGAGCGTGCTGACCTTGACCGGGCCCGAGGATCTCGCGGTTTCGAACGCGGGCAGTGTGGACATCACCCAGACCCAGTGCGCCGATGGCTGGACGATCACCTACACCCGGGCCAGCCCCGGCGACCCGATCACCGCCGTCACTGCCACCGACACTGCGGTCACGCCCGCAGCTGCCTGTGGCTCCTTGACCTCCGCGACCTGGGCCTTCGCCGACGGACTTGCGGTCAACGGCACGTGGGTCAGCCCGGCGTGGACCTTCGACTATTCCGCCACGGTGCCGATTGCACCCACCGCCGCTACCGGTCTTCGCTACAGCTTGACCAGCAACGCGGCCGCCATCATTGGGCACCTCACCATCGGGGGCCCCGCCGCCACAGACGCATGCCCCGTGGTCGATATTGAAGCCCAAACGGTGGTTCCCCTTCCTGATGCGGGGGTGAACTGGTCCGGCTGCAACCTGACCGACGCGCCCCTGAACTACGCGCAGTTGAGCGGTGCGAACCTGACCGGTGCGAACCTGACCGGCGCCCACCTAGGCGCCGCGAACCTGATCTATACGAGCCTGATCGGCGCGGATCTGACCGGCGCGAACGTGCGCGGTGCGATGTTGACCGGCGTGATCTTGACCGGCGCGACCCTGACCGGCGCGGATATGACGAGCTCCTACCTGGGTGACGCGAATCTGATCGACGCAGACCTGACCTCGGTGGATCTGACCTTGGTGGATCTCACCAGTGCGGACCTGACCGGCGCGACCCTGACCGGCGCGACCCTGACCGACGTCACCTACGCCAACACCACCTGCCCGGACGGAACAAACTCCGACGCCCACAGCGGCACCTGCACCGGTCACCTCGGGCTCTGAACATCACCCCCGCGGCGCGCCTTTCAAGGCGAAGCATGGCGTCTACACGGGAGCGGCGTAGGTGAAGTGCCAGTCGCCCCCGCGCGAGCGCCAGAAGATCCGGGTCCTTGATCGAACCCAAGATCGTCGGGATGGTCAGCGGACGATGACAGCGCGCCCCGGATGCTGTAGAACTGCGCCATGTGCCATGACGATGACAGTCGCCCCCCCAGCCCTCCCGTTGTCGGAGAGGTGGCCAGCCATAACCTGATCACGCTCACCGCGGCCGACGGCAACTCCTTCGCGGCCTACGTGGCGGTGCCGGCCACTCCCAACGGCAAGAACGTCGTGATCCTGCCCGACGTCCGCGGCCTCTACCCGTACTACGAGCAGTTGGCGGTGAGGTTCGCCGAAGCCGGATTCCACGCGGTGGCATTCGACTACTTCGGCCGCGATGTCGGCGTTGGTCAGCGCGACGACGACTTCGACTGGCAGACCGAGCTCGCCAAACTCACGCCGGAGTACGTCGCGGCTGACGCTGGCGCATCGGCCGAGTACCTCCGAGCCATGAATCCGGGGCCGGTGTTCACTGTCGGATTCTGCTTTGGTGGCAGCAACTCTTGGCGATTGAGCGCCTCCGACCTCGGCCTCGCAGGCTGCATCGGCTTCTACGGCCAGCCCAAACTGCTCGCCGACTTCGAGGCCCGACTCCAGGTCCCGATGCTGATGCTCGTGGCCGGCGACGACTTCGCCACACCGAGCGAGGAGTTCGTGGCACTCGATGCCCGGCTCACCGCATCAGGCGTTGACCACGAGATGGTCGTGTTCGAAGGCGCTCCGCACTCGTTCTTCGACAGGTCTTTCGGCGAGTGGGCTCAGGCTTGCACTGACTCCTGGAACTTGATCCTCGCGTTCACCGACCGCCTGTCCTGACGGGGCGGATCTGGCCGAAGGACGCCTCGAGAGGCTCAGACGTAGCGCTCGAGGATGCTCGACTCCGCAAGACGAGAGAGCCCCTCGCGCACTGTCCGGGCGCGGGCCTCTCCGACGCCCTCCACTGCCTGAAGATCGTCGATACTCGCGGCGAGCAGTTTCTGCAGGCCGCCGAAGTGCCCGATCAGGCGCTCGGTCACGATTTCCGGGAGTCGTGGTACGCGGGCCAGCAGCCGGAAGCCGCGAGGGCTCGCGGGGGAGTCGAGCAGTTCTGGTGCCGCTGTGAACCCGATCGCGCGCGCGACGGACGTCAGGTCGAGCAGATCGGTTGCCCCGAGAGCGTCAAGGTCGGCAAGTGTGGCGTCCAGGCTGCGTGCCTTGCGGCCTTGACCTGGTTGGTAGTCCTGCACCACCAATTGGCGATCGAGCTCGACGCCTGCGATCAGCTCATCGAGCTGAAGTGACATCAGGCGACCATCGGTGCCGAGCTCGATGAGGTAGTCGGCGATCTCGGAGGAGATCCGTCGCACCATCTCGAGCCGTTGGGCGACGGAACTGACATCACGAACGGTGACGAGATCCTCGATCTCCAGTGCGGAGAGCGTGCCGCTGACTTCGTCGAGGCGCATTTTGTATCGCTCGAGCGTGGCGAGCGCCTGGTTTGCGCGCGAGAGGATTTGGCCCGAGTCCTCGAGCACGTAACGGCGACCGGCGACATACAAGGCGATGGTGTTCATTGACTTGCTGACGCTGATGACCGGATATCCGGACTGCTTCGCGACGCGATCGGCAGTGCGGTGGCGGGTGCCCTGCTCGTCGGTGGGAGTGCTGGGGTCGGGTAGCAACTGGACGGCGGCCTTGAGAAGTTTGGTGGCATCGCGGTCGCAGATCACCGCCCCATCCATCTTCGACAGTTCGCGAAGGCGTTGGGCGGAGAAGTCGATGTCGAGGGAGAACCCACCGGACGCCATGGCCTCGACGGTGCGGTCGTGTCCGAGAACGATCAGCCCGCCGGTGCGGCCGCGAAGGATCCGCTCGAGACCGTCACGGAGGACGGTGCCCGGCGCAATCTGTGCGATGGCGGCGCGCAGCGCAGATTCGACGTCGACGTTCTTGTCGCCGGCCACGGAGCCCCCATGTGCAGTGGTGCGAAGGTGCGGGCCCCGACCTTGGTGACGGCGCCTCAGGCGCGGCCATCCTACCGAGGGAGTGACGGCGTGTGTGACTATCGACAGCCGTGTTCGCCCGTGCCTGGTCGCCACGTGGCATCCACGCGGCCGCGATCAGGGCCCGCGAGCTCAGCCCGGTACGGCGGCAAGGTGGCGCAGCAGACCGAGCGCGTCCTCGAGATGGCCGACCTCCGAGATCTTGGGGCCCTCCCCGAGCCGGCTCGCCTCGGCGGTTTTCGGCAGAGCGGCCTTGGTTCCGCGCGGCACCAGGATGCGGCCGTAGCCCAGTCGGGTGGCCTCGGCGACGCGCTGGGCCAGGAAGGGCACCGGCCTGATGTCGCCTGAGAGCGCTACCTCGCCGATGGCGATGACATCGGAGGCCATCGCCCGGCCAAGGACTGCCGAGGCGAGTGACAGGCAGACTGCAAGGTCGCAGGCGGGGTCGGAGAGTTTGGCCCCGCCGACCGTGGCGACGAAGACATCACGATTGCTGATGCTCCGTTTGCTGGAGCGTTCGGTGACGGCGACGAGCATCGCCACCCGAGAGGTGTCGAGGCCGCTGACCCCTCGCCGAGGATTGGGGTTGGTGGCTTCGGTGACGAGGGCCTGCACCTCGGCGAGCATCGGGCGCCGGCCCTCCATCGTGACCGTGACACACGTGCCGGGCACTGGCTTGTCGCGATGCTCACGGAAGAGCTCCGAGGGGTCGAGCACCTCGCGCAGCCCGTCGTCGGCCTGCTCGAAGCAGACGATCTCGTCGGCCGGGCCGTAGCGGTTCTTGATCGCGCGCAGGAGGCGAAGGCTGGTGCGGCGATCGCCCTCGAAGGTCAGGACGGTGTCGACGAGATGCTCAAGCGCACGAGGCCCGGCGATGCTGCTCTCCTTGGTGGACTGCCCGACGATGATCATCGGCATCCGGCGGGACTTCGCGACCCGGCTCAGGACCTGCGTCACCTCGACCACCTGGGTCATGCCCCCCGCGCGGCCTTCGATATCGGACGATGCGATGGTCTGGATCGAGTCGATGATCACCATGGCGGGATCGTGCATCTCGATGTGTCCGAGCAGGGTGGCGAGGTCGTTCTCGTCGGCCAGCAGCAGCCGCTCGGAGTCGGCGCCGATGCGCCGTGCCCGGACGCCGATCTGCTCGACGGATTCCTCGCCCGAGACGTAGAGCACGGTGGGGGCGCTCGACCCTTGGGCGTAGCGATGCCCGACGTCGAGCAGAAGGGTTGACTTGCCCACGCCGGGCTCGCCCGCGAGGAGGATTACCTGACCTGGCACCAGCCCACCGCCGATCACGCGGTCGAACTCTCCGAGGCCGGTAGTGGATCGGGTGATCTTCTCCTCGGCGATCTCCGAGACCGGGCGGGCCCGCCGGGTGGGCTCGACACCGCTCGTTCGGCTGCGCAGCCCGGCCGATGCGGCTGCTGCCGCAAGTTCGGCGACGGTTCCCCAGGCCTGACACTCACCGCAGCGGCCGACCCATTTAGGTGAGGTCCACCCGCACTCGCTGCAGCGGTAGGACGTGCGCGCCTTTGCCATATCGGCACCCTACGGACTGCGCCCGACACTCGCATGGGCCGCCGGGCCGGTTGCGGCTCAGGCTGGGTCGGCCGGATGCGGTGCGAAAGCCGCGAGTGAGGCCGCGCGTGCCTTCGCGCCGACCTTCTTCGCGGCGACGGTGCGGGCGGCGGTGAGGGCAGCCACGCGTGCCTCGCAGTGGACGACGAGTACGTCGTAGCCGGCCTTGCCCATGAGCTCGATCAGTGTGCCGCGCTCGGTGACGTAGACGGGCTCGGTCGCCACGTGGGCCTCGGTGGAGCCGCTGCAATACCAGTCGAGGTCGTGACCCCCGGCCCCCCAGCCGCGACGGTCGTACTCGGAGATGGAGATGAGCAGGATCTCGGTGCCGTCGGTGCGAGTGAGGTGCTCGAAGGTGCGACGTACCGGAAGTTGCCAGCAGACATCGGGCTTGACCTCGAGCGGCTGCTTTCCCAGGCGCAAGGCGAGATTGTGAAGGCTGCAGCCCTCGCCGCCTTCGAAGCCCTTGCGGTTGAGGAAGATGCACGCACCGTCAACGACACGCGTCTTGCGCTGGCCTTCCTCGTCCTTCTCGGTGATGCCCTTCTTCCGCCCGGTCGACGAGTACTGCCAGTCGGCTTCGGTGAGCATCGCGGCGTACTTCTTGTTGCGCTTCTCATCGCTCTTGTCGGAGAAGTGTGCACCCAAAACGCAGCAGCCGTCGTCGGGCTTGGTGGCGTCGATCCCGTGGCAGCCTCGGCCGTAGATACACGTCCACCGACTCGTGAGCCAGGTGAGGTCGCACCGGAAGACCTGATCTGCGTCCTGGGGGTCGGGGAATTCGATCCAGGCCCGGGGGAAGTCGAGAGGGACTTCGTCGCGCCGAGTCAGGGCCACGTGCACGACAGGGTTCTTCGACTTCTTTGCGTCAGCCACGATCTCACCCTAGGCCTTCGGGCTAGCCGGGGTTCGTGGCCACCCGCGACCGCCTACGATCGTCCCGTGCGCCTTGGAGTTCTCGACATCGGTTCGAACACCGTCCATCTACTGGTGGTCGACGCCCATCACGGCGCCGCCCCTGTTCCGGCGCACTCGTATAAGAACGAGATGCGCCTCGCCGAGCACATCCTGGACGGCGAGCTGATCTCAGGCACGGGTGTCGATGCCCTGGTCGCCTTCATCCATTCCGCGCAACAGGTGGCGGAGGATTTCGGCGTCACCGAGACTCTTGCGTTCGCCACGTCGGCGATCCGCGAGGCCTCCAACGGCGACGATGTGCTGCGAGAGATTCGTGAGCGCACCGGCATCGACCTCGAGGTCCTCTCTGGCGATGACGAGGCCCGCCTGACCTTCCTGGCGGTGCGGCGCTGGTACGGGTGGTCCTCGGGGCGGTTGCTCGTGCTCGACATCGGGGGCGGCTCGCTTGAGATTGCCTCAGGCACTGATGAGGCGCCCGACGTCGCGGTATCCCTTCCGCTGGGGGCCGGCCGGCTAACCCGCGCCTTCCTTCTGGAGGACCCCGCCAGCCCCGACGAACTTCGCGCGATGCGTAAGCACGTGCGTGCCACGATCGCAGACATCACCGGTCGCATCGCACGCGCGGGCGAGCCGCGTCACGTCGTCGCGACGAGCAAGACATTCCGGTCCCTGGCCCGGATCGCGGGAGCCGCGTCATCGAGTGAGGGGCTCTTCGTGCGTCGGCGTCTCGATCGTGAAGACCTGCGCATGTGGGTTCCCAAACTCGCCGCGATGACTGGCGAGGAACGTGGCGAGCTTCCGGGAGTGAGCCCGGGACGGGCCTCGCAGCTGTTGGCGGGGGCAATCGTCGCGGAGTCTGCGATGGACCTCCTGGAGGTCGACCGGCTCGAGATCGGGCCGTGGGCACTGCGAGAGGGCGTCATCCTCGAGCGTCTGGACAGGCTGGCGCGATGACCGAGCGGCCGACGGTCGATCAATCGCCTGCCGCGCTCACTGCGGATGCAGTTGTTGGTCTGACGTCCTCCGACGTCTCTGAGCGCATCGCTTCGGGACGTACCAACGCGATCCGTGATCGCAACTCGCGCAGTCTTGCCGACATCATTCGGGCCAACACCTTCACCTACTTCAACCTGCTGATCGGCGCCCTGTGGGTGCTCATGCTCGTGAGCGGCCCGTTGATCGACTCCCTCTTCGGGCTCGTGATCGTCATCAACACCGCGATCGGCATCACCCAGGAGTACCGCGCCGCCCGAACGCTGGCCAAGCTCGCCCTCATCGGTCAGGCCCAGGCGATGGTGCGCCGGGACGGCGTCGACACAGAGATCGTGCCGAGTGGGATCGTCCTCGACGACGTGATCGTGATCAGGACCGGCGATCAGATGCTCGTCGACTCTCTTGTCCTCATGAGCCACGGGCTGGAACTCGACGAGTCGCTGCTCACCGGCGAGGCCGACCCGGTTGAGAAGCCGGTGGATACCGAGGTGCTCTCGGGCTCCTTCGTCGTGGCGGGGTCGGGTCTGGTGCGCGCGGTCCGTGTGGGTCACGACTCTTACGCGGCGCAACTCACGGACGAGGCGAGCAAGTTCAGCCTCACGAGGTCAGAACTTCGCGACTCTATTCAGCGCTTCATCAAGGTCGTGTCCTACTTCCTCCTGCCCGTGGGCATTGCCCTCTTCATCTCTCAGTACCGCGCCAACGACGGCCGGATCCGCGACGCGATCGCGGGCACCGTTCCCGGCGTGATCACCATGGTGCCCGAGGGTCTCGTCCTGCTCACCAGCGTCGCGATGGCCGTGGCGGTCATACGACTCGCCCAGAAGCGGGCGCTGGTGCAGGACATGCCTGCGGTCGAGGTGCTCGCACGTGTCGATGTGATCTGCGTCGATAAGACCGGCACGCTCACCGAACCGGGTATGGCGGTGCATGAGGTAGTGGTGCTCGACGATTCCCTCGAGGTCGACGCCGCGCTCGGCGCCGTCGCCGCAAGTGAGCGCGAGCCCAACCAGACCTTGCTTGCGGTGGCGTCGCGCTACCCGGCCCCCGCGGGCTGGACGGCGCAAGGCGCCGTGCCATTCTCGAGTGCGCGCAAGTGGTCGTCGGCGACGTTTGGTGATCGGGGTTCCTGGGTTCTGGGAGCGCCGGAAGTTCTTCTGCCAGATGGTGATTCGGTGCGTACGCGTGCAGACGCCTTGTCATCGACGGGTGCGCGGGTCCTGCTGCTCGCACGCGCCTTGGGCGTGCCTTCGGCGGATTCTGGGCCCGGTGATCTCACGTCTGCGGCACTAGTCGTGATCGACCAGACGCTGCGCGCCGACGCGCGTGCGACCGTCGCGTACTTCCTCGAGCAGGGCGTTCGCATCAAGGTGATCAGCGGCGACAACGCCGTAACGGTCGGCGCGATCGCCGCGCTGGCTGGCATCCCGGGCGCTGAGAGCCCGATGGATGCCCGCGATCTCCCCGACGACCCTGAGGCACTCGCCGATGTGCTCGTCGACACCCACGTCTTCGGCCGCGTCACGCCATCCCAGAAGCGCGCGATGGTGGGTGCGCTGCAGAGCCGGGGCCACGTCGTCGCGATGACAGGCGACGGTGTCAACGACGTCCTCGCACTCAAGGACGCCGACCTCGGCATAGCGATGGGATCGGGTGCCGGTGCCACACGAGCGGTCGCCCAGATCGTGCTCCTCGACGACCAGTTCTCGGTGATGCCGTCGGTTGTCGCCGAAGGGCGGCGAGTCCTGGGCAATATCGAGCGAGTCTCCGAGTTGTTCCTCACCAAGAGCTTTTACGCGATGGTGATCTCGATCGCGACGGTGGTGTTCGTGCTCCCGTTCCCGTTCCTGAACCGACACCTCACCGTCGTCACGGCATTGACGATCGGCACGCCCGCTTTCTTCTTGGCGCTCATGCCCAACACCCAGCGCTTCCGTGCGGGGTTTTTCCGACGTGTGCTGAAGTTCGCGATGCCCGCGGGGCTCGTCTGCGCGGTGTCCGCGTATGCCACCTACGGCTACGTCCTTCGCCTGGCCGACGGTGATGTTGAGACCGCGCGCTCGGCGGCCGTCGTGACCTTGTTCATCGTCGCCTGGTGGATCCTGGTCCAGGTGGCACGACCCTGGTCGACTCTCCGCCTCCTGATTTGCGGGGTGATGCTCGTGGGGTTCCTCGGATTCCTCTACGTACCGGGGTTGTCGCAGCTCTTCGAGCTCTCCTGGCACGTCGACCGCGAAAGCCTGATCGCGGTGGGCGTGGGTGTCCTCGGCGCCGCATGTGTGAGCGTGCTCTACGCCTTCTCGGGACGCGGCAGGATCGCCCAACCGGGTGGTGTCACGTCCTCGGCCACCGCAGGATGATCCCGTGAGCCCACTCGTCACACTCTCGACAGCCTCGACGTTCCCTGAGTCGACGTCCGCGTCCTTCGAGATGGCGGCTCGGCTCGGGTATGACGGTGTTGAGGTCATGGTGCTCAATGACGCAGTCAGCCAGGATCCAGAGGCACTTCTCCGACTTCGGGACGAGTACGGCATCCCCATCACTTCGATCCACGCCCCGTGTCTGCTGATCAGTCAACGGGTCTGGGGCAGCGAGCCTTGGTCGAAGTTGCAACGGGCACAGGCCGCAGCGGAGATGCTCGGCGCCTCCACCGTCGTGGTGCACCCTCCGTTCCGCTGGCAGCGGGACTACGCGCGTGATTTTGTGTCCGGGCTCGAGGCAATGGCGAGCGAGACCGACATCCGCTTCGCGGTGGAGAACATGTTCCCGTGGCGTGCGGCCTCACGTGAGTTCGCCGCCTATGCCCCTGGGTGGGATGTGCGCGACGAGGACTACCCGCATACGACACTTGACCTCTCGCACACCTCGGTGTCGGGCTCGGACGCGATGGAGATGGCCGACGATCTCGCGGGTCGCCTCACTCATCTCCACCTAGCGGATGGTTCAGGCTCGAGTCGCGATGAGCACCTCGTTCCCGGTCGTGGCAACCAGCCTTGTGCCGCGCTGCTCCGGGGTCTCGCCGCGTCGGGATTCGACGGGCACGTGGTCGTCGAGATCTCCACGCGCAAGGCAACCGATCGCGCTGAGCGCGAACGCGATCTGGCCGAGTCCCTCGCATTCGCCCGGTCTCACCTCGTCCTTGATGAACCGACCGGGTCGGGCGGACTGGTGCGATGACCCACTCTGACGACATCACCCGGTCGGTGCTTGACGCTGCCCGCGCGGCCTATGCCGCCCGCGGCTACGTCAACACGACGATCAAGGGTGTGGCGGCCGCGGCCGGCGTCGCTCCCGATGTCGTGCGTCGCTACTACCGCAACCGTGAGGCTCTGTTCGCTGCGGCGATGCGGCTCCCCTTCGAGCCCGCGGCGTCGATCGCGCAGCTTCTCGCCCCTGGGATCGATGGCTTGGGCGAGCGCCTCGTGCGCGTCACGCTCCGGATGCTTGACGATCCCGAGACTCGTGCCCAGATCACCGAGATGGTCCGTGCCGGGGCAGGGGCGAGTAAGGCGACCGCGTCACTCCGTGAGTTCCTGGAGATTGAGTTAGTGGATCGGGTCGTCGCCGCCCTCGGAGTTCCGGACGCCCGGATGCGGGTAACTCTTGCCACCTCCTTTCTGCTCGGGGTCGCCACCACGCGCTACGTGCTCAAGGTCGAGCCGATCGCGTCGGCGAGCGATGACGAGATCGTCGCGCTCGTCGCCCCCGCCGTGCAGTTGGCGCTCAGTACGCCGACATCCCCCTCGACGCGCTCACGCGGGTAGCCTGACGGGCAGCGGCGCAAGGGCAGGAAGCACTGAGAGACTTGCGGTGCACGCACACACACCATGAAGGGCTGGACGATGGGTCTCGTTGCGATATTCGGCGGTGGCGTCATGGGCGAGGCCCTGTTGTCCGGCCTGCTGCGTTCTGGTCGGCTACCCGGTGACCTCGTCGTCACCGAGCGCAGGCCCGAGCGCGCGAAGGAACTCCAGGCCACGTACGGAATCGCCGTCGTCTCCAATGTCGAGGCGGCCGAGACGGCTGACACCCTCATCTTCGTCGTGAAGCCGCAGGACATGGGCACGCTCTGCAGCGAGATCACCGGTGCCATGCGCTCAGGGGCCCTCGTCGTCTCCCTCGCTGCGGGCATCACCACCGAATTCCTCGAATCGGCCCTGCCCCAGGGCAGTGCGGTAGTCAGGGTCATGCCGAATACACCCGCCCTGGTCGACCAGGGGATGGCGGCGATCGCCGCGGGTGCCCACTGCGATGAGCGGCACCTGCTCGAGGCCGAGTCGCTGCTCCGGGCCGTCGGCAAGGTCGTTCGTGTCGAGGAGAAGCACCTCGACGCCGTCACGGCGATCAGTGGATCTGGCCCGGCCTATGTCTTCTATGTGGCCGAGGCGATGATCGAGGCGGGCGTCTTCCTCGGACTGCCCCGTGCCATGGCGAGTGAACTCGTGGTGCAGACCTTCTACGGCGCCGCGACCATGCTTCGTGATACCGGCGAGCACCCGAGCGTTCTGCGGGAGAACGTCACGTCCCCGGGCGGCACCACGGTGGCCGCCTTGCGCATTCTCGACGACCACAAGGTGCGGGCCGCGTTCATCGCCGCACTAGAAGCGGCGCGCGACCGCAGCCACGAGCTCGCGTCGGGGCAGTGATCTTGCGGTGAGCGGCACTGCGGCGGTCGTGTGGGACGACGCACTTGCCGCGTACGACTTCGGGCCCGGCCATCCGCTGGCCCCGATCCGTGTTCAGCTCGCAATGCACCTCGTCCGTGAGCTTGGTTTGCTCGATGGCGACAACGTCTCAGTGATCCTCCCCGACGTGATCGACGATGCACTCCTCGCGACTGTTCACCATCCCGAGTACATCGCTGCCGTGTTGCGGTCATCGTTAGACCCGGCCGTCACCGAGGTGCACCGTGGCCTCGGCACGGAGGATGTTCCGACCTTTGCGGGTATGCACGAGGCGTCGCGTGCCGTGTGCGGCGCGACGCTGGCCGCGACGCGGGCGGTCTTCGAGGGCCGGGCGTTACATGCGGTGAATCTTGCTGGCGGCCTCCATCATGCGATGCCCGGCGCCGCGGCGGGTTTCTGCATCTATAACGACATCGCGATCTCGATCCAGTGGTTGCTCGACCAGGGTGTCGAGCGGGTTGCCTACGTCGATGTGGATGTTCACCACGGCGACGGTGTGCAGGCGGCGTTCTGGGATGACCCGCGCGTGCTCACAGTGTCCGTGCACGAGTCCGGTCGCGCACTGTTTCCGGGCACGGGTTTTCCGGGTGAGGTGGGTGGCCCCGGGGCGATCGGTTTCGCCGCGAACATCGCGCTACCCCCCGGCACTGGTGACGAAGGCTGGCTGCGGGCCTTCCACGGTGTGGTGCCCGAACTCGTGGAGAACTTCCGGCCACAGTTCCTCGTGACGCAGCAAGGGTGCGATACGCACGCCGATGACCCGCTCGCCCACCTCACCCTCTCCGTCGACGGCCAGCGTGCGTCCTACCAGGCGCTGCACGAACTCGCGCACCGCGTCACGGATGGACGGTGGATTGCCACGGGCGGCGGCGGGTACTCGTGGATCGATGTCGTGCCGCGCGCGTGGTCGCACCTTGTCGGAGAGGTAGTGGGTGCACCGATCGCGCCAGAGACCCCCCTGCCTCAGACGTGGCGAACGTATGTCGCCGAGCGGCTGCATGTTCCAACCCCCGCGCTGATGACCGATGGCGGTGAGCCCACGGTGCGCCTGTGGGAAAGGGGCTATGACCCGTCGGATCCCATCGATGCGGCCGTGCTGCGCACGCGCGAGGCGGTTTTCCCGTGGCACGGTCTCGTGGCTGACCCCTACCACGGCTTCTGAGTGGTCCCGATCGAGGACACGCCACACCTTGTACCGCCGGCGTTCGAGAGCATGCGACACGGCGGCGTTCTTCCTTCGGTGGTGCTGATCACGCCACCCGCTACGCTTCCAGCGTGACCATCGTCTATGACATCTTCCTGATCCTGCACTTCGTCGGCCTAGCCAGCCTCTTGGGCGGGTTCATCGTTCAGATGCGCGCGAGCCAGCGCGTCGTGAACCCCGCGATGCTGCATGGCGCGCTCACTCAGCTGGTGACGGGGCTCGTGCTCGTGGGCATCTACGAGGGTGCGAGCATCGACCCGTCCTCACCGCTGAACCAGACCGCGATCGGCGTGAAGCTGGTTATCGCCTTCATCGTCACGGTGTTCGTGATGCTAGGTCGTCGCAAGGAGGAGTCCCAGCAGCAGCCTTACTGGGCAGCGGCTGGTGGGCTCGCGCTGGTCAATGTGATCGTTGCCGTCTTCTGGGTTGCCTGAGCAGCCACGCTCATCCGCTGAGACTTCGGCGGCGCGAGCCGCTCACAGGGGCATCGTCGCGACGAAGAACGCCTCGGCGACGCGGCCCGGCGCGAATCCGGCCTCTGCGGCGAGGCGTTCGCCCCAGCCGCGGATGAAGGTCTCGAGATCCTCGTGATGACCGGTCTGCGACTCGTGCGCCCGTAGCGCCGCGATCTTGTGATCGAAAACTTCGGTGATATCGACGTACTGGGTCTGCGTCGGGTGCCCCATCACCCAGACCTCGCTGACCGACCAGGCTTCGAGGCCCTCGTCCTCCAGCAGCGAGGCATGGGCGAACGGGTTGCGGGCATCTGGGTACACGGCCTGGATCGCGGCCTCACCCGCTGCCATGTGGTCGGGGTGCGACGCAGGTATCCGGGCCCAATTGCGCTCGGGTGTCTGGATGAGCATGCGCTGAGGGCGCACCTGGCGGATAACCCGGCTGATATCGCGACGTAGGCCGTGGCTGACGGTGAGCTCGCCGTCGCGGTAGCCCAGGAACCTCACGTCGCTGACACCCACCGCGGCCGCGGCCGCGACCTGCTCGGCGCGTCGGATGCCGGGAATCTGCGAGCGGGGTACCTCCGGATCGAACCCGCCGGCATCGCCATCGGTGATCACGCAGTAGGTAACCGAGACCCCGGCGCCGACCCAGGTCGCGATCGAGCCCGAGGCCCCGAAGTCGACATCGTCCGGGTGCGCGGTGACGACGAGGACGCGGGTGACCTCGATTTCGTCAGGCACTGGCTCCTCCAGGTGTCGGCGTCGTCCGTTCATCGGACGTCAGGGCGAGTTCGTTGGTCCGGCCGGGCGGTTATTCACCTCATCGTAGGAGCGGGAGCGAAAGCCGGCCCACTTCCGTGCCGATGGGAACCCATGAGCCACGGCACCGCATCCTCGCGCCCCCGCACGTCCCGAGCAGACGTAGGTCCACGGTTCCGGCGTCCGCTGGCGTCCGTGGCGGGTGCCACGGTGCTTGGCCTACTCCTCCCGATCATGTTCGGCGTGCCCATGTCGCAGGCGAGTACCCCCGTCTCGGCGTCCATGTCCGCAGCTGCGCCCGCGGCGATACCGGTGCCCACGTCGCGGACCTTCGGGGTCGCCATCGACGCCCCCGCCGACTACCAGGCGCAGACCCTCTGCACGCCGGCCCCCAAACCCGGTGCGAAGAAGCTCGCGACCCTGCTCGTCTCCACCTACGGTCCCTATTCGGTCGGCATCGCGCGTGACTGCTCAATCGGCGCCACAAGTGAGCACAAGGAGGGCCGTGCACTCGACTGGATGATCACCTCCAAGATCGCGTCGCAGAACGCGAAGGCCGAAGCCTTCCTGTCCTGGCTCCTTGCGACCGACGCCAACGGCAACGAGGCCGCGATGGCGCGTCGGCTCGGGGTCATGTACATCGGATGGAAGAACCAGTTCTGGGCGGGTTATGAGATCGGCCGGGGCTGGACCGACCTCAAGGGCTGCACGACGGACCCAGCCAAAAAGGCCTCGTCCTACGACACCTTCTGCCACCGAAACCACGTTCACATCTCACTCACGTGGGACGGGGCCGCTGCCTTGACCTCGTTCTGGACTGGCGTTGCGCTCGCTCCCGCCTGCCGCGCGGGATGGGGTGGTGGCGCACCGGCATCCGAGGGCGGGACCGACCTCATCCCCGTCACGCCTGTTCGCGTGCTCACGAGCAGTTCTGGCTTGGGACTCGATGCGCCATGTCGTCTCGCGGCATCCCCGAGCTGGTCGCCCGGCAGGGGTGATCTCGTCGTGCCGGTCGTCGGCAGAGGAGAGGTGCCGGCCGACGGGGTGGCCGCCGTCGCGGTGCGCGTGAGCGTGGTACGCGGCTCGGCGCCACTGCCGACGATCTCGGTTCGCAGCACTGATACCTCGCCGTACCTGCCTGTCACCACGGCGCTCTCGACTGCGGCCTACTCTTCGACCGTCGTCGTCCCGGTTGCACGTGACGGGACGATTCGCCTCGCGATTGATCGCGGTGCCGCAGACGTGATCGCTGATGTCGTCGGCTGGGCGCCGACCCCGGACCCCGTGCCCGCACCTGACCCCAGCGCTCCGGCTGCTCTTGTCGCGGCCTCGGGCACCACGCATCTGGTGAGAGCGACCGTCGTCTACGACGGGACTGCCACACCGCTCGCCCCGGGTGAGACCCGTGCGATCAATCTCGCGGGTGTCGCGGGTATCCCGCCGTCGGGCCTCGCGGGCCTTGCCGTGTCGCTCACCGTCGATCCGACCACCACGGTCGACTCCATCGGCGTGTACGGCAGCACGACCCGTACATCAGTGGGCATGCTTCGGACCTCAACTTCGGCCGTTCGCGTGACGCAGCTGCTCGTCCCCACGAGTACGGGCGTCCTGACGCTCAGGAACATGGGCGCCTCTGCCGCTCCGGTGCGCCTAGTCCTGAACGCATGGTTCTCCGATGCAGCGACCGGTGGTGGGCGCCACCTCACGCTGCGGACGTCACCGGCGCGGGTGGTCGATTCAACGCGCGCGGTGGGCCTCGCCGGGCCAGTCCTGAACGGCCTGTCGCGGCTGGTGACCCTCACGGGCTCTGCGTATGTGCCAGCGGGGGTTCGAGGCGTCCTCCTCGCGGTGAGCGCTTACGGCGGCTCCACCGACGGCATCCTCTCGATCGGTTCTTCGGGCATGATCCCCGTCCTGTCGCTGACCCGGGGCCAGTGGACGTACGAGACGGTGTTCGTGCCGCTGAGCTCGAGTGGCAGGGTCGCTGTGCGGACCGCCTCGCTCGGGACGCAGGTGCGTATGTCGGTGGTGGGCTTCGTGGCCTGAGCCTGCTGGTTACGTCCCCCACGTGCGCCGATGATCCGGGCCGTCGGTGCGTGCCCGGCCGGTGTCCTCGCCCCAACCTAGAATGACGGCGCGATGACATCCCTCTTCGACGACCTCGATCCCGCCCGCCTTGATCCCGTGACGTCCGCGGACGGTGGCGTCGTGGCCGGAGATCTCGTTGTCGATCTCAACTCCGAGCAACGTGCCGCTGTCGAGCACCGGGGCGGGCCCCTGCTCATCGTCGCGGGGGCGGGCTCGGGCAAGACCAGGGTGCTCACCCGGCGCATCGCGCACCTGCTGGCCACGGGCGATTCCCGCCCCAGCGAGATCCTGGCGATTACCTTCACCAACAAGGCCGCTGGCGAGATGCGCGACCGCGTCGCGGAGATCGTGGGCCCTCGGGCTCGGGCGATGTGGGTCTCCACCTTCCACTCGGCGTGTGTGCGCATCCTGCGCAAGGAGGCGCCACGGCTGGGGATGTCGACGTCGTTCTCGATCTACGACTCTCTCGACTCGCAGCGACTCATGACTCTCGTGTGCCGCGACCTCGAACTCGATCCGAAGCGATTTCCGCCGCGTGCGTTCAGCAACCAGGTCTCGAATCTGAAGAACGAGCTCATCGATCACGAGACGTTCGCGAGCCGCGCGAGCAACCAACAGGAGAAAACTCTCGCCGAGGCCTACGGCGACTACCAACGCCGGCTCCGGCGCGCGAACGCATTCGACTTCGACGACCTCATCTCCTCCACCGTCGCCGTCCTCCAACTCTTCCCCGATGTGGCCGAGCACTATCACCGGCGTTTTCGTCATGTGCTCGTCGACGAGTACCAGGACACCAACCACGCGCAGTACGTCCTGGTCAACGAGCTAGTCGGCCGCGGCACCGATGGCGTGCCACCTGCCCAGCTCTGTGTGGTGGGCGACGCCGACCAGAGCATCTACGCCTTTCGCGGCGCGACGATTCGCAATATCGAAGAGTTCGAGCGCGACTACCCGGCGGCCACCACGGTGCTGCTTGAGCAGAACTACCGCTCGACCCAGACCATCCTCACGGCCGCAAACTCCGTGATCACACGCAATTCCGCCCGTCGACCCAAGCGGCTATGGACGGATGCTGGCGACGGCGCGAAGATCATCGGCCATGTCGCCGACAACGAGCACGACGAGGCCACCTTCGTGGCCGCCGAGATCGACCGCCTCGCCGACGACGAGGGAGTCCCCGCACGCGACGTCGCCGTGTTCTACCGCACCAATGCGCAGTCTCGTTCTCTCGAGGAGGTGTTCATCCGGGTCGGGCTTCCGTACAAGGTCGTCGGCGGCGTGCGCTTCTACGAGCGCAAGGAGATCCGCGACGCCGTCGCCTATCTGAGGTCGCTAGCCAACCCCGACGACGACATCTCTTTGCGGCGCATTCTCAACACGCCAAGGCGTGGCATCGGCGATCGCGCCGAGGCGTGCGTCGAGGTGTTCGCGCAACGTGAACGAATCTCGTTCGGCGCGGCGCTGGCGAGGGCCGCTGAGGCCCCCGGTATCGCCACACGGTCGTTGTCGCAGATCGAGGCCTTCGTCACCTTGATGGGAGATCTTCGGACCCTCGTCGAGGCGGGGTCGGGTCCGGGCACCGTTCTGCAGGCGGTGCTCGAGCAGACGGGCTACCTCTCCGAACTCATGGCCAGCACCGACCCGCAAGACGAGACGCGCGTGGAGAACCTCGCCGAGCTCGAGGCTGTGGCCAGTGAGTTCGAGACCGATCAGCCCGACGGCACTCTCACCGACTTCCTCGAGCGGGTCTCCCTGGTCGCCGACTCCGACTCCATTCCCGACGCCGCCGAGCACGGCGGAGTCGTGACCCTGATGACTCTCCACACCGCGAAGGGCTTGGAGTTCCCCGTCGTGTTCATCACGGGCATGGAGGACGGCGTCTTCCCGCATATGAGGTCGCTCGGGGACCCTCGTGAGCTCGAGGAGGAGCGCCGCCTGGCCTACGTCGGAATCACGCGTGCGCGCGAGCGGCTCTACATCTCGCGAGCGATCGTGCGTTCTGCCTGGGGTGCGCCGTCGTACAACCCGGCGAGCCGGTTCATCGAGGAGCTTCCGGCCGAGCTCGTCCACTGGAATCGCGAGGACCCGATCGTCTCCGGTGGACGAGCGACCTCGGGTGGGTCGGGTTCGGGATTCGCGTCTGGCTCGGGATTTGGGTCGGCTTCCGCGTCGGCGCGATCTGGTGGCAGGGGCCCGGGCAGCCGCGAGCCGGTGTCGGTGAATGCGGGCGACCGGGTCACCCACGACAAGTTCGGGCTCGGCACCGTGGTGTCCACCAGTGGTCAGGGCGACAAGGCCGAGGCCACGATCGACTTCGGCGCCGAGGGAACCAAGCGGCTCCTGCTTCGCTATGCGCCCGTCGAGAAGCTCTGATCGCCCGACCGATTGCGCGGATCACGGAGACGGTGTGACTGCTCTTCGAGTCGGTCGGTAGGCTCGAGGGTGTGCACGCAGATGACGCTGGGCACTGAGGACAGGGCAACGATGAGCCGCACGTTGGTTCCAGTGGTAGGACGAGGAGAACGGCCATGAGCAGCGCAACCCTCGCTCCGCGAACCCCTGGTGGTGCGCCCATCCGCGTGGTGATCGCCAAGCCCGGGCTCGACGGGCACGACCGAGGCGCGAAGGTCGTGGCGCGTGCCCTCCGTGACGCTGGCATTGAGGTCGTCTATACCGGACTGCACCAGACCCCGGATCAGATCGTGGAGACGGCGATCCAGGAGGACGCCGACGTCATCGGCCTGTCCGTTCTTTCGGGTGCTCACATGACGTTGTTCGCGGCGGTTCTCGACAAGCTCGCCGCCCGCGAGGCATCTGACATCGTGGTGTTCGGTGGAGGAATCATCCCGCGCGACGACATTCCCGAGCTCGAAGCGCTCGGCGTCGCCAAGATCTTCACTCCCGGCGCCACCACGGCCTCGATCGTCGACTGGGTGATCACGCGCGTCGGCGCCACCGCCTGACCCCGCCTCAGTCCGCCCCGCCTGCCGCCCCGGCCACCCGTCCAGCGCCCCTCCGCCCCTCCGCATTTTGGGTGAATGTGCCCTGGGCGGCGCTAGGCGACTCTGATGTTCCCCCGTCAATTCCTGGGGAATATCAACGTTCAAGATCGGGGGAAGCCTGGCGGCCTCTAAGGCCGCCCAGGGCACATTGACCGCGAATGGGTGGGCGCGCGGGGCGGGGGCACCGCCGCGGGGTGTGATCCGGGTCGCATTGTGGGCGGGAGAAAGCGGCCGTGTTCAAGGGGGCGGGCCGTGCGGCGCTAAGATCGCGGCGATTCAGCGATGCTGGCAGCCCGGTAGTCCCAGGCGAGGTCGGGTCGCTCCCCCCGATCAGTCAGGACAGCCCCCGGTGGACCTGTACGAGTACCAGGCGAAGGACTTGTTCGCCCGACATGGCGTTCCGACGCAGAGCGGCGAGGTCGTTCAGACCGCGGACAAGGCGAAGCAGGCTGCCGAGCGCATCGGCGGCCTGGTCGTCATCAAGGCTCAGGTGAAGGTAGGCGGCCGCGGAAAGGCGGGCGGCGTCAAGCTCGCCACGACGCCCGACGAGGCCTTCGAGAAGGCCCAGGGCATTCTCGGCCTCGACATCAAGGGCCACATCGTCCACCAGGTTCTGGTGAACCCCGCTGCTGACATCGACGAGGAGTACTACGTCTCCTACCTCCTCGACCGCGCCAACCGCACCTTCCTCGCAATGGCGAGCAAGGAAGGCGGCATGGAGATCGAGCAGCTGGCCGTGGAGCGTCCCGACGCACTCGCGAAGGTGGCCATCGACGCCCTCACCGGTGTCGACCGTGCCAAGGCTGTCGAGATCGTCGATGCCGCGGGCTTCGACGCTTCGGTGCGCGAGCCGATCATCGACCTGCTCATCAAGCTGTGGGACGTCTTCGTCAAGGAGGACGCCACGCTGGTCGAGGTCAACCCGCTGGCTAAGACCACGAGCGGTGACGTGATTGCGCTCGATGGCAAGGTCTCGCTCGATGAGAACGCTGGCTTCCGTCACCCCGACCACGAGGCCCTCGTCGACTTCACCGAGACCGACCCCCTCGAGCTCCGCGCTCAGGAGAAGAACCTCAACTACGTCAAGCTCTCGGGCTCGGTCGGGATCATCGGAAACGGTGCCGGTCTGGTGATGAGCACCCTCGATGTCGTGGCCTACGCCGGTGAGGAGTTCGGCGGCCAGAAGCCGGCCAACTTCCTCGACATCGGCGGCGGCGCTTCGGCGCAGGTGATGGCCGACGGTCTCGAGATCATCCTGTCCGACGCCGAGGTCAAGGCGGTGTTCGTCAACGTCTTCGGCGGCATCACGGCTTGTGACGCGGTGGCCAACGGGATCGTCCAGGCACTGGAACTTCTTGCCAGCAAGGGCGACGCGGTCACCAAGCCCCTCGTGGTTCGCCTCGATGGCAACAACGCGGACGAAGGTCGCACGATCCTCCGCGACGCGGGCAACGCGCTCGTAGAGATCGTCGACACGATGGACGATGCTGCGCGCCGCGTGGCCGAGCTTGCATCAAAGGGAGCCTGACACCATGGCCATCTTCCTCACCGAGGGATCCAAGGTCCTCGTGCAGGGCATCACCGGCGCCGAGGGCGGCAAGCACACCCGTCGCATGCTCGCCTCGGGTACCAACATCGTTGCGGGAGTCACGCCCGGCAAGGGCGGCCAGTCGGTTGACGCCGACGGTCGCGAGATCCCGGTCTTCGGCTCCGTCGGTGACGCGGTCGCCGCGACTGGTGCCGACGTCTCGGTCGTGTTCGTCCCGCCGCGCTTCACCAAGGGTGCGGTCTACGAGGCGATCGACGCGGGCGTCCCGCTGGTCATCGTGATCACCGAAGGAGTGCCGATCCACGACACCGCGGACTTCTTCGCTTACGCCCAGAGCAAGGGCACCTCGCGGATCATCGGGCCGAACTGCCCCGGGCTGATCAGCCCCGGGAAGTCGAACGCGGGCATCATCCCCGGCACGATCACGCAGGCCGGTCGCATCGGTCTGGTCTCGAAGTCGGGCACCCTGACCTACCAGATGATGTACGAGCTCCGCGATCTCGGGTTCTCCTCCGCGGTCGGCATCGGCGGCGACCCCGTCATCGGCACGACTCACATCGACTGTCTCGCGGCGTTCGAAGCCGATCCCGACACCGATGTCATCGTGATGATCGGCGAGATTGGTGGCGACGCCGAAGAGCGTGCGGCCGCCTACATCAAGGACAACGTCACCAAGCCGGTCATCGGCTACGTCGCGGGCTTCACCGCCCCCGAGGGCAAGACGATGGGCCACGCTGGCGCGATCGTCTCCGGCTCGTCGGGCACAGCCCAGGCGAAGAAGGAGGCACTCGAGGCCGTCGGCGTCAAGGTCGGCAAGACCCCCAGCGAGACGGCCCGTCTGGTGCGGGAGATTCTCACCCGCGCGTAGCCCGTGTCAGTGGTCGTTCGACGGCCGGCACCGCCCTGATTACATCCGGGGGCGTTGCCGGCCGTGCTCGTTCTGCCCCGCGGCGATCCCTGGTGCTGGCTCTCATCGTGAAGCGTCTCGCTGAATATGGTGTGGCCCACCCCCTGACCAGGCCGTGTCGTTGGCGGGTGGCTCGGCCCTCGGGTGCGAGCATCGTGAGGTGACTTCGACCCTCGAGCGCTCCTCGGCTGGGTCTGCGTCCAGAGGTCGCCGCGTCGGGACTGCGCGGCTGGACCTCGTTGCGACCCTCCCGGTCGCCGCGCTCACGGCGGCCTTGTGGGCGGTGGCCGTGGGGACGGTGGTCATCGGCGGGCTCGTTACCGTCGCCTGGGCCGTGGGCACCCGGGGCGACGACAGCGTCTCGACCGCACTGCAGGCCTCGGGCGTGGTGTGGCTGCTGGCCCACCACGCACCCGTTGTGACAGCCAATGCGACGGTCACCTTGCTGCCCCTCGGGCTGGTGGCACTACCTCTCGTCCTTCTCTTTCGAGCGGGCAGGTGGGCGGCGCGGATCACAGGGACCACCGCATTCCCCGATGCGGCACTCCTGGTGATCGCGAGCACTGCGGCCTACTCGGCACTGGGTTTGCTGATCGCCCAGTTGTCCTCGATCTCCGGTGCTGGCGTGCCCGATCTCGAGGCGCTCGGCTGGACGGCCCTGGTGGCCGCGATCGGGTTGTCCGCAGGGGTGAGTTCGGGCGCCAGTTTGCGTACTCGATTGCTCGGTCGAGTGCCGGCGGCTCTTACCCGGGTGGGTATCGGGGTGGTTGCCGGGGGCGCGGCTCTCGTCGCTCTCGTCGCGCTGGTCGCCGCCGCGGCCGTCCTCGCTCGCTGGTCGACGGTCACGGGCCTGTCTCACCAGGCCGCCCAAGGGCCATGGGACGCACTCGGATTGTTCCTGCTCTCGTTGGCCTACCTGCCGAACATGTTGATCTGGACGTTGTCCTACGTAGCGGGTCCTGGATTCGCAGCCGGGGGTGGGTCGACTATCGATCCCTTCACGACCTCGGGCGCACTTCTCCCGGGGATTCCCATATTGGGGGCGGTCCCTAGCTCACCACCAGCCTTCGCCCCGCTACTCCTGCTCATTCCGATCCTCGCCGGGGTCGTGTCGGCAGTGATCGTGCGCCGCCGTGTCGAGTCTGCCTCGGTGGCGCAGCAGGTGTGGTCTCACCTGGGATCGGCGATCGTCGTGGGACTGGCGACCGCGTGGCTGTGCGCACTCTCAGGCGGGGCCCTTGGCGCGGCCCGGTTGGCTGACCTTGGTCCGCATGTGAAGGCAGTGGGTCTTGCGGTCACCGTGCTCATCGCAGTCGGGTCGCTGGCCACCACGGCCTTGATCCACTTCCGGCCGACTTCTCAGATCCCCGACCGGTCCTCGGGCTGAGCGTGCGAACGGGCATCTGTCACCGGGTGTCGTTCCAGCGCCGGCGTGGGCCGGCCAGCCCTGCCCGTAGGATCTGTCGTACCGCCCTGACCCGCCCCACGAAGGATCACCTGTGCCTGTCCCCCCGTCGCCAGCGACGACGAGAGTCCGGGCCCGCCTTGTGGTGTTGGTCTCGGGCTCGGGCACAAATCTCCAGGCGCTCATTGACGCCTCGGTCGACCCCTCCTTCCCGGCTGAGGTCGTCGCGGTGGGTGCGGACTCCTCTGGCATCGGTGCCCTCGACCGTGCCGCGCACGCGGGCCTTGAGTCCTTCGTTGTCGACATCGCGGAGCACCCCGACCGTGGTGCATGGGACGCTGCGCTTGCCGCCGCGATCGCGGGCCATGAGCCCGACTGGGTCGTGTGCGCGGGATTCATGCGAATCCTGGGTCCTGCTGTCCTCGGCCGTTTCAGCGACCGGGTGATCAATACCCATCCCGCGTTGCTCCCCGCGTTCCCGGGTGCTCACGGGGTGCGCGACACCCTCGCCTACGGCGTCAAGATCACAGGTTGCACGGTGCACCTCGTCGACGCCGGCGTCGACACGGGGCCGGTGCTAGCACAGGGCACTGTTCCGGTCGAACCCCACGACACCGAGGCCACTCTGCACGACCGCATCAAGACCATCGAGCGATCGCTGCTCGTGGGTACCGTCGCCGCACTCGCGGTCCACGGCTGCACAGTCACCGGTAGGAAGGCCAGCATCCCGTGACCACTCGACCCGTCAGACGCGCCCTTGTATCGGTCTACGACAAGGCTGGGCTCGACGACCTCGCCCGTGGCCTTCACGATGCCGGGGTCGAGATCGTGTCCACCGGCTCGACCGCCTCTCGCATCGCGGGCCTCGGTGTGCCGGTCACCCAGGTCGCCGATCTCACCGGGTTCCCCGAGTGCCTTGACGGACGTGTGAAGACGCTGCACCCTCGCGTCCATGCCGGAATCCTCGCGGACCTCCGGCTCGACGACCACCGCCGTCAGCTCGACGAGCTCGAAATCGAGCCCTTCGAACTCGTGATCGTCAACCTCTACCCTTTCGCCGCCACCGTCGCGTCTGGGGCGAGCTCGGATGAGTGCATCGAGCAGATCGACATCGGCGGCCCGACCATGGTGCGAGCTGCGGCGAAGAACCATCCGAGTGTCGCTGTCGTGACCTCGCCGTCCCGATATGACGATGTGCTCACCGCTGTGCGTTCAGGTGGATTCACACTGACGCAGCGGCAGTCCCTTGCGGCGGAGGCATTCGTGCACACGGCCTCTTACGACGTCGCCGTGGCGTCGTGGCTGGGCGGCGTCGTGAGCCCCACCGACGGCGGCACCGGATTCCCGGCGTGGATCGGCGCGACATGGGAGCGGGCAGACGTCCTGCGCTATGGCGAGAACCCGCACCAGAGTGCGGCGCTGTACGTCTCGCAGAACGTGCCCTCGCCCGGTCTCGCGCAGGCAGAGCAGTTGCACGGCAAAGAGATGTCCTACAACAACTACGTCGACGCCGACGCCGCACGTCGCGCTGCCTACGACCACTCCGAGCCCGCGGTCGCCATCATCAAACATGCCAACCCGTGCGGCATCGCGATCGGCGCCGATATCGCCGAGGCCCACCGCAAGGCACACGAGACCGATCCGGTGTCGGCTTTCGGCGGGGTGATCGCGACGAACCGGCGGGTCACGGCCGAGATGGCGAGGCAGGTCGCCGACGTTTTCACCGAGGTCGTCGTCGCCCCAGGCTTCGACGATGACGCACTCGAGATCCTGCGCGAGAAGAAGAACCTGCGCCTACTCGTCGCCGCCGATGTGCCAGCCCGTGGGGGCGTCGAGATCCGTCCTGTCTCAGGTGGACTTCTACTGCAGTCGGCCGACCGCATCGACGCTCCTGGCGACGACCCCTCGTCATGGACCCTCGCGTGTGGCGAGCCTGCCGACGCCGCGACATTGCGTGATCTCGCATTCGCCTGGCGCGCGGTCCGCTCGGCCAAGAGCAACGCGATCCTGCTCGCCCATGATGGCGCGGCCGTCGGTGTCGGCATGGGTCAGGTCAATCGGGTCGACTCTGCCCGGCTCGCCGTGGCTCGTGCCGGCGAAGAGCGGGCGAGGGGCTCGGTGGGTGCCTCCGACGCGTTCTTCCCCTTCCCTGACGGCCTCGAAGTCCTCACTGCCGCGGGCGTTCGCGCGATCGTGCAGCCGGGCGGCTCAGTTCGCGATGACGAGGTCATTGCTGCTGCCCGGGCCTCGGGCGTGACGATGTACATGACAGGGACTCGCCATTTCTTCCACTGATCCCGCACCCGCGACGGCCGTGAAGCCGACACACCACGTTCACCACTACCACCCCATCGCGGCGGTGGCCGCGGTTGCAGCGGGGCTCCTGCTCGCGGTGCAAAGCCGGGTCACGGGGGAAATGGCGCGGGTTGTCGGCGACGGAGTCCTTGCCGCCTTCATCTCTTTCGGGACGGGCTTCGCATTGCTCGCGCTCGTCGTGGTCTTCAGGCCCGCAAGTCGTGCGAACCTCGTGCGCGTACTGCCCGTGGAGGTGCGCGCTGGCCGCATCCGGTGGTGGTACTTCACGGCAGGCCTGTGCGGTGCCATCTACGTGCTGTCACAGGCACTGGCCGTGCCGCTTCTCGGTGTCGCCCTGTTCACGGTCGTCGTCGTGTCGGGAACCACCGGAGTGTCGCTCTTGGTCGACCGCGTCGGTCTTGGCCCGGGCGGGCGACGCGCCGTTACGCACCGGCGATTGGTCGGAGCCGTTGGCACGACTCTCGCCGTTGCGGTAGCGGTATCGGGCCGTTTCGTCCAGGGCGAAATCGCCCTGTGGGCCCTTGTTCTCGCGGTGGTCGCGGGCATGCTTCTGGGTGTGGCGCCCGCGCTGAACGGCCTCATCGTGGCGCGAATCGGCGATCCGTTCGTCACCTCAGCTACGAGTTTCGGCGCCGGGGCCTTTGCCCTACTCGTCGCGTTGATCGTGGAGCACCGGATCTTCGGGCACGGCTGGGTGGCCCCTCCCACACCTTGGCATTCACCCTTGCTCTGGATCAGCGGGCTTCTGGGTGCCAGCGTGGTGGTGTGTTCGGTGCTGGTCATCAAAGCGTTGGGGGCCCTGCTGTTCAGCTTGCTGCTGATCGCCGGGCAACTTGTGGGGTCGCTAGTCTGCGATCTTGTGGCCCCCCCAGCCGGGGTCGAGGTTGGGTGGCACCTCGTGAGCGGGGTCGTGCTCGCGGCGATCGCTGTGGCGTTCGCGGCGCGACGGCGATGATCCTTCGGCGACCCTTGACGCGCCAGGTCCGTGGTGTCTACGACAGCGTGAGAGGATCCGGCCCGTGACAGCGATCATCCTCGACGGCAAGGCGACGGCGTCCGCGATCAAGGCCGAACTGGCCGTTCGCGTCGAGCGGCTTCGCGCCCTCGGAATCACTCCGGGACTGGGCACCGTGCTCGTCGGCTCGGATCCCGGCAGCGAGTCTTATGTCGCGGGGAAGCATCGCGACTGTGACGAGGTCGGGATCGCGTCACTGCGCGCCGACCTTCCGGCCGACTCCTCGCAGGACCACGTTGACGACGCGATCGGACGTCTCAACGACGATCCCACGTGTACCGGTTACATCGTGCAGTTGCCGCTGCCGAAGGGGCTCGACGAGAGCCGCGCCCTCGAGATGATCGATCCGCGCAAGGATGCGGATGGCCTGCATCCCACGAACCTCGGCCGCCTCGTGCTCGGGATCCCTGCCCCGCTGCCGTGCACTCCTCGCGGGATCGTCGAGTTGCTCCGTCGCTATGGCGTCGAGATCGCTGGGGCCGAGGTCGTGGTCATCGGGCGTGGTGTCACGGTTGGGCGGCCACTCGGGCTACTTCTCACCCGCCGGAGCGAGAACGCGACCGTCACCCTGTGCCACACGGGAACGCGCGACCTTGCCGAGCACATCCGACGTGCTGACATCGTCGTCGCGGCCGCTGGCGTCGCCCATCTCGTGACTCCCGAACTCGTCAAGCCAGGAGCCGCCGTGCTCGATGTGGGCATCACGCGCACGGATGCAGGGCTCGTCGGCGACGTTCACCCAGGTGTTCGGGAGGTAGCCGGCTTCCTCGCCCCCATGCCGGGCGGCGTGGGCCCCATGACACGCGCGATGCTGCTGGCCAATGTCGTTGAGGCCGCCGAGCGGGCCGCAGGGCTGGCCTGACCAGTGCACCGTCGACTTCGTCACGAGTGGCCCTTGACGGCCGCACTGGTTGTCGTCGTGGGTGGACTGCTCGTGGTGGCCGCGGGCCGGTTCCGCAGCGGTGCCGTGGTGATGGCCGTCGGTGTCAGTCTCGCTCTCGTCCTGCGTCTTCTCCTTCCGCACGCGCGCGCGGGCATGCTGGCCGTGCGCTCGAAGGGGGTCGACATCGCCGTGCTCGCGACCCTGGCGGCCGCCACCGGCGTGCTGGCGTTGTGGGTCCCCCCGCCGAGCGGGTAGCGACTCGCGGCCGGTAACCTAGCGGCGGTAGATATCTTGACGACGAGATATCCACGAGGATCATCCCTCCAGCCGCCGGTCGACCACCAGCGGTTGATGACAAGGAGAACGCGCCATGTCCCGTACCCCCGTCAATGTCACGGTCACCGGTGCAGCCGGCCAGATCGGCTACGCGCTCCTGTTCCGCATCGCATCAGGTCATTTGCTCGGCCCCGATGTGCCCGTGCGACTGCGCATGCTCGAGATCACCCCGGCGCTCAAGGCGGCCGAGGGCACCGCGATGGAGCTCGACGACTGTGCCTTCCCGCTGCTTGCCGGCATCGACATCACTGATGACGCCCGTGCGGCCTTCGACGGTGTCAACGTCGCACTGCTCGTCGGTGCCCGCCCCCGCACCGCAGGCATGGAGCGCGGTGATCTTCTCTCGGCCAATGGCGGGATCTTCAAGCCCCAGGGCGAGGCGATCAACGCCGGCGCGGCTGACGATGTTCGGGTGCTTGTTGTGGGCAACCCTGCCAACACGAACGCGCTCATCGCCGCGTCGAACGCACCTGATGTCCCCAAGAGTCGCTTCACCGCGATGATGCGTCTCGACCACAACCGCGCGCTCACCCAGCTCGCGAAGAAGGCCGGCGTCTCGGTCACGGACATCCGCAAGCTCGCGATTTGGGGTAACCACTCTGCTACGCAGTACCCGGACATCTTCCGTGCGGAGATCAACGGTCGGAATGCTGCCGAGTTGGTCGCAGACCAGAACTGGATCGAGAACGACTTCATCCCGACCGTCGCCAAGCGCGGTGCGGCAGTGATCGAAGCCCGTGGGTCGTCGTCGGCGGCATCGGCTGCGAACGCGGCCATCGACCACGTCTTCTCGTGGGTCAACGGCACTACTGAGGGCGACTGGACGTCGGCTGCGGTCGTGTCCGACGGCTCCTACGGCGTGCCCGAGGGCCTGATCTCCTCGTTCCCGGCCGTCTCGCGCAACGGGGCTTGGGAGATCGTCCAGGGTCTCGAACTCGATTCCTTCTCGCGTGCGCGCATCGACGCCTCTGTCGCCGAACTCGTCGACGAGCGCGAGGCCGTGCGCGCGCTCGGTCTCATCTAGTCCAGCCCGCTCAGCACAGTTCAGGTCAGATCATCGGCGCCACGTCGGCGTCAGCCCGATTCATCAAGGAGTCACCCGTGGCGAAGATCAAGGTTCTCAATCCCGTCGTCGAGCTAGATGGCGATGAGATGACGCGCATCATTTGGCAGTTCATCAAGGACAAGCTGATCTTGCCCTACCTCGATGTCGACCTGAAGTACTTCGACCTCTCGATCGAGAACCGCGATGCGACTGACGACCAGGTCACCATCGACTCCGCGAACGCCATCAAGGAGTTCGGCGTCGGCGTGAAGTGCGCGACGATCACACCCGACGAGGCACGTGTCGAGGAGTTCGGCCTGAAGAAGATGTGGAAGTCGCCGAACGGAACAATCCGCAACATCCTCGGTGGAGTGATCTTCCGTGAGCCCATCGTCATCAGCAACATCCCGCGCCTGGTGCCCGGCTGGACAAAGCCGATCATCATCGGCCGCCACGCGTTCGGCGACCAGTACCGCGCCACTGACTTCGTAGTCCCGGGTGCGGGCACCCTGACGATGTCCTTCGTTCCCGCCGACGGCGGCGAGCCCATTGAGGTCAACGTCTTTGACTATCCCGCTGGTGGCGTCGCGATGGCGATGTACAACCTCGACGACTCGATTCGCGATTTCGCTCGCGCGTCGATGCGTTACGGCCTCGACCGCAACCTGCCTGTCTACCTCTCGACCAAGAACACGATCCTCAAGGCTTACGACGGCCGATTCAAGGACCTCTTCGCCGAGATCTTCGAGGCGGAGTTCAAGGCCGAGTTCGACGCTGCTGGCCTCACCTACGAGCACCGCCTCATCGACGACATGGTGGCCGCTGCCATGAAGTGGGAGGGCGGCTACGTCTGGGCCTGCAAGAACTACGACGGTGACGTGCAGAGCGACACCGTGGCGCAGGGCTTCGGCTCACTCGGTCTCATGACCTCTGTGCTGATGACGCCCGACGGCAAGACCGTCGAGGCCGAGGCCGCCCACGGAACCGTCACGCGCCACTACCGCCTCCACCAGCAGGGCAAGCCGACCTCGACCAACCCGATCGCCTCGATCTTCGCCTGGACCCAGGGGCTGAGCTACCGCGGCAAGATGGACG
Source organism: Actinomycetota bacterium (assembly GCA_009697815.1). Lineage (GTDB taxonomy): Bacteria > Actinomycetota > Actinomycetes > S36-B12 > CAIYMF01 > Longivirga. The sequence continues at coordinate 62,934 of WLRQ01000001.1, read as the reverse complement.
GCACCCCCGAGGTCACCGAGTTCGCCCAGACCCTCGAGCGCGTCTGCGTGCAGACCGTCGAGGAGGGCAAGATGACCAAGGACCTCTCGCTCCTCATCGGCTCGAGCGCGCCCTGGCTCACCACGGAGGGCTTCCTGGACGCCATCGACGAGAACCTCAAGAAGGCCATGGCCTGACGGACCCGTACTCGGATCGCCCCGATTCCCGAGTGCTCGGAGATCACATGCTCAGCGTCGTGACGGTGAACGTCAACGGGATTCGGGCCGCGTCCCGACGCGGTGGCACGTCCTGGCTCTCCCAGTGCGGCGCTGATGTCATCTGCCTTCAAGAGGTCCGGGCCACTGCCGAACAGTTGGCCGAGGTGCTGGAGGCCGACGGGTTGGGCCACCTGCGCGTGGCCCACACCGAGGCTGCGGCAAAGGGTCGCGCGGGCGTGGCCGTGCTGACGCCCCTGCCCCACGTCGAGGTGAGAATCGGCGTGGGCCCCGAGGAGTTCGCCGACACCGGCCGCTGGGTCGAGGTCGACCTTGAGACGCCGCTCGGGGCCGTCACTGTGGTGAGCGCCTACGCCCACACCGGCGAGGCCACCGACGAGGCGCGTCAGGCAGAGAAGTACCGTTTTCTCGACGCCATCGAGTCCAGGCTCCTTGTGTTGGGGGAGGGGGCCGCGGCAGGAACTCGTCAGGCGATCGTGTGCGGAGACCTCAATGTGGCCCACCATGAGGTAGACATCAAGAACTGGCGCGGCAACCGCGGCAGGGCAGGATTCCTCGAGGGTGAGCGCGCCTATCTCGACCGTTGGTTCGGCGAGTTGGGCTGGACCGATCTCGGACGTTCGCTCGGGGGCGAGGGCCCGGGCCCCTACACCTGGTGGTCCTGGCGCGGTCGCGGGTTCGACACCGATGGCGGCTGGCGAATCGACTACCAGCTCGCCACCCCTGGCCTCGCGGCGCGGGCAGTGACCGCGGAGGTCGGCAAGGCGGCGACCTACGCTGAACGATGGAGCGATCACGCGCCGCTGCGTATCGCGTTCGCCTGAGCGAGACTCGCGCTGGAAAGCCTTCTACCTGAAGGCAAGGCAGGGATTCATCCCCACGCCCTCGGATCGCGTGACCGTTCACGGATCGCTGCTGCCGCATCGTCGTCGGGGGCGGACTGCGCCTCAAGTTCGGTTGACACACGTTCGTGATAGCGGGAGATCTCAGCAGATCTCGTGGAGCGTCCCCAGCCCAGGACGCTCCCCATCAGCTTCGCCACGTGTCGTGCCGCGACGACGCCACGGTCGCCCGCCTCGAGGTAAAGCCTGGTGCGCCGGGTCAGGACGTCGTCGAGACGCAACGCGCCCTCGTGGCTGGCGGCATGCACGACCTCGACGCCGAGAGTGCCCGCGCCGCCAGGAATCTCGCGCGCGAGTCGGGGGTTCGCGACCACCACATCGAGCAATTCGGGCAGCAAGCGGCCGTAGCGTCGTGAGAGGCGATCGAGGTTCACATCGTCGAGATGGGCGGCTGCTCGGTGGCCACGGGCTGCGATGAGGACATCCTCGGGCTCTGCGGCGCCGATCAGGGGGACATCGGCTGTACTCGATGCGGGCAGCTCGCCGAGGTCCTCGGAGCACCGGTCGACGGCATCCTGGGCCATCACGCGGTAGGTCGTGTACTTGCCTCCGGCAATCGTCACGAGGCCGGGGAGCGGCCGCCGCACGGTGTGTTCCCGGGAGATCTCCGACTCGCGCAGGCCCTCGGTGTCGACCAACGGACGAAGCCCGGCGTAGGCGCCGATCACATCCGACTCGGTGAGGTGCGAGGTCAGGACCGCATTCGCTTGCCCGAGCAAGTACGTGAGGTCGGCGTGCGTGGTCGTGGGATGCGAAAGACCGTGGCGCCATGGCGTATCGGTTGTTCCGATCACCCACGATCGGCCCCAGGGGAGCACGAAGAGCACCGAAGTTGGCGTCTTGGTGATCAATGCGACGGAGGCGTCGATGCGATCGCGCGGCACCACGATGTGCACCCCCTTGCTGGGGCGCATCCGGATGGGCGAGGTGACACCCGCGAGCTGCTCGGTGCGTCCGGCCCACACCCCGGTGGCGTTGACGACCACGCGAGCGGAGACCTCGTTCACGGTATCGGTGCTCATGTCATGCACGCGCGCGCCGACGACGCGATCACCATCGCGCACGATCTCGGTGACGCGAGCCGCTGACACAAGTGAGGCGCCGTGAGCCGCCGCCGTGCGGGCGAGTTCGATCGTGTGGCGCGCGTCGTCGACCTGGGCGTCGTGATAGCGGATCGCACCGGCGAGGGTGTCAGGGCGTAGCGACGGGAATGTCCTCAGGGCAGCACCTTTCGACAGATGACTGTGCCGTGGAACGGAGGGCTGCAGGCCGCCGAGCGTGTCGTAGAGCGTCAGCCCGGCCCCGACATACGGTCGCTCCCAGAGGCGGTGCGAGAGCGGGTAGAGGAACGGCAATGGGGTCACGAGATGGGGGGCGAGCCGGTCGAGCAGCAGCGACCGCTCGCGCAAGGCCTCTCGTACGAGAGGGAAGTTGAGCTGCTCGAGGTAGCGCAGCCCACCGTGAACGAGCTTGCTCGAACGGCTTGATGTGCCGGCGGCGAAGTCGCGCTGCTCGACGAGCCCCACGCGTAGCCCGCGCAACGCAGCGTCGAGCGCGATCCCACATCCGGTGACTCCGCCGCCGATCACGAGTAGGTCGACACCTGCGCGGAGGCGGTCCCAGGACGCGAGCCGGTAGGCCGGGTCGAGGCGTCCGGCGAGGTTGTCCGCGCCAGGCGACGGGGGGTTCGTGTGGGCCCCAAACAGGGAAGTCATGCGCGTCGCGCCCCCTCGAGATCGCCGACGTATGACGGCACGCGCCCGCTATCGGTCCACGGTCCCTAGGATCGCACCTATGGACGAACATACGGTGCCACGCCCATGAGTCAGTTCCTGGTCAATTTGGGTGTGGTGCTGCTGTTCACCCTCCTGGGCGGGTTCTTCGCCGCCGCGGAGATCGCTTTGGTGTCGTTGCGCGAGAGCCAGGTGCAGCGGCTCGTGGCCGAGCGGGGCCGTCGGGGCGAGAGGCTCGCCGATCTCGTCGCCGACCCGAATCGGTTCCTGGCCGCCGTCCAGCTCGCGGTCACGATGGCGGCTTTCCTGTCGGCGGGCTTCGGTGCCTCGCAGATGTCGCCTCAGGTGGCGCCCGTGCTGATCTCATTCGGCCTGTCGGCGAGCGTCGCCGATGTCGTTGCGTTCGTGCTTGTGACGATCCTGCTCGTGTACATCTCGCTCGTACTTGGCGAGCTGACCCCCAAGCGGATCGGGTTGCAGCGTGCGGAGAACATCGCCGTTGCCGTCTCTGGGCTGGTCGACTGGCTTGCGCGAGTGACGAGACCGTTCATCTGGCTGCTCTCGCACTCCACCGACTTGCTCGTGCGCGCGGTGGGTGGCGACCCCAAGGCCAACAGAGAGCTGATCAGCGACGACGAACTACGCGGGATCCTTGCGGCCCAGGCCAGTCTCTCGCCGATGGAGCGTGAGCTGATCGACGACGTCTTCGAGGCGGGCGAGCGTGAGGTTCGCGAGGTCATGGTGCCGCGTACCGAGGTCGAGTTCCTCGATGCGACGACCCCGGCCTACAAGGCGGCCCGGCTCGTCATGGCACTTCCGCACTCGCGCTACCCGGTGTTCTCCGGCTCCCAGGACGACATCGTCGGCTTCGTGCACATCCGCGACATCTTGGCCCCCGACGTCGCGGAGCGGGGTATCCGCGTGGGCGACCTTGCGCGGGAGGTGCTCATGCTCCCCGGGAGTAAGCGCGTACTTCCCGCGATGTTCGAGATGCGCTCGACGGGCGCGCACTTGGCCATCGTGGTCGACGAGTACGGCGGCACCGCGGGAATCGTCACCCTCGAGGACTTGGTCGAGGAACTCGTGGGCGATATCCGTGACGAGTACGACGTCGCGGCACGTGCGGAGCGCCCGGCGGGGGCCGATCTGGAGATCGACGGACTAGTCAACCTGGAGGACTTCGCTGACGAGACGGGTGTCGAACTGCCCGAGGGCCCCTATGAGACCGTCGCTGGCTTCGTGATGGCGGTGCTCGGTCGCCTCCCCGAGATCGGCGAGACGGTCCATGTCGCCGACCATGTCCTCACGGTGATCGAGCTCGATGGTCGCCGGGCCTCCCGCATCCGGGTTAGTCCGTCCCCCGGCTCGGTGGGAGGATCACCGGCATGAACGGAACACCACGCGTCCTGTCCGGCATTCAGCCCACCGCCGGCTCTTTCCAGCTCGGGAACTACCTCGGGGCGGTCCGCCACTGGGTCTCGCTGCAGGAGACTCACGACGCGTTCTACTGCGTCGTCGATCTGCACGCCATCACCGTGGAGCAGGATCCTCGCGAGCTGCGGCAGAACACTTTGCTGGCGTACGCGCAGTTGATCGCGGCTGGCGTCGACCCCAGTCGGTCGACGCTGTTCGTGCAGAGTCACGTGCCTGAGCACACTCAGCTCGGGTGGGTGATGCAGTGCATGACGGGCTTCGGCGAGGCCTCGCGAATGACCCAGTTCAAGGACAAGTCGTCGCGCGGGGGAGCCGACCGCTCCTCGGTGGGCCTGTTCACCTACCCGGTTCTCCAGGTAGCTGACATCCTGCTCTACCAGGCCGACGGCGTCCCCGTGGGCGAGGACCAGCGTCAGCACCTCGAGCTCACGCGCGACCTTGCCCAGCGGTTCAATAGCCGGTATGGCGCCACGTTCGTTGTGCCTGTTCCGTTGATCGTCAAGGACACCGCGAAGATCCTCGACCTGCAGGACCCCACCGCGAAGATGAGTAAGTCCTTGCCCAATGGGGCGGTGTTCCTCCTCGACGATGCCAAGGTGATCGCCAAGCGGGTGCGCTCGGCCGTCACCGACAGCGAGACCGAGGTGAGGTTCGACCCGGCGACCAAACCGGGTGTGTCGAATCTGCTCACGATTCTGGCCACGTTCACTGGTCGCGACGTCGAGAGCGTGGTGAGGGCGTACGACGGCCTCGGGTATGGAGCGCTCAAGGGCGATACTGCCGACGCCGTGGTGGCCTTCGCCGAGCCATTTGCCGCGCGGGTCAGTGAACTCATCGGCGACCCCGCTGAGCTGCATCGGCTCATGGCCGAGGGTGCGCTGAAGGCGCGGGTCGTCGCCGCTGCGACGGTGGCGACCGTCTTCGACCGCCTCGGTCTCGTCGAGGTCGGTGGCTAGTGCGCGTCGGTTGCACGCTGATCGGGGTCGCCGTCGCTATCCCCGATCCATGGGGTGCGCAGATCGAAGGGTGGCGCGCCTCATTCGGCGACCCGCGCGCGGATGCCATCCCCGCCCACATCACGCTGCTACCGCCGACCGTTGTCGAGGATGGCCTGCTCGATGCCGTCGACGCGCACCTGCGTGACGCCGCGTCGGGTCTCTCGCCCTTCGAGGTTCACCTCAGGGGCACGGGTACGTTCCGCCCTGTGTCACCTGTCGTCTTCGTCTCGTTAGCCTCGGGGATCTCTGGGTTCGAGTCGCTGGAGTCGTTGGTGCGTCAGGGGATTCTGGAACGCGAGGTCGAGTTTCCGTACCACCCGCACGTCACCGTGGCCCATGACCTGCCCGGGAACGTGCTCGATGAGGCCTATGAGACCCTGAGCGATTTCTCCGCGAGATTTACCGTGAGCGGCTTCGCGCTCTATGTCCACGGCGAGGACGGAGTCTGGCAGGTACGTCGCCGTTACGACCTCGGCGGTTGAGGGTTGGAGTCAGCCCTTGGGCGGTGTCACGACGCGCACGTGTCCGCCCGAATCGCGTGGGGGGCCTTCCCGCTGCTCTGACTGTGCGCCGGGATCCGCGACAGGGGAGGTGGCGGAATGGCTGGGCTGGGGCCCCGAGTTGTCGACCGGCACGGGGTCCGGCTCGTGAGGCGCGCTCTCGGGACGGCGACCTGGTCGGGAGATGATCACGGACGACGTGCGCTGTGCTGCCAGTCGCGCTGCGCCACCGCTGGGTCGTGCGTTGCCGTAACTATGAGAGATCTCCACGGGCGCGAGGGGGCCGGGTTCGGGGCTCGCTGGGGACGTCGAGTCCGGGTGTGCGTCGGACGGGTCGGGTCCCTCAGCCGACGTGCGTCGGCGTCGTTGCCAGAGGGCCGCGATGGCCGCGACGACGGCCAGGCCCACAAGGGGCAGCCACTGGATGTCGCCGGAGGCAGGCTTACTCTGCGTGTCGGGGTTGGCGCCGTCATCCGCACTCGTGGCAGCCGTGGGTGACGTTGTCGGTGTTGGTGCCGCCGATGCCACGATCGGGTCGACGAGGACGCCGATGGGTCGGACTCGATCGATATTCGCGAATCCCCATGTGAGCAGATTCCGTGCCGCGCTCTCCGTTGGGTCGTGCACCTGCATCAAGACCACGACCAGGGTGTGAGTGCCGCGTGTCGCCGCTCCCCAGAAGGTGCGGTGGGCGAGGGAGGTGAAGCCAGTCTTGCCGCCGATCGTGCCGGTGAACCCTCGAATCAGCAAACGATTCTGGCTGTAGATCTTGTAGGTCGGTCGGGCTGCGCCAGCTGGGGCCACCTTGCCCGGGAAGTCGTAACTGATCGTCTTCGTGACGGTGCGGAAATCAGGGAGAGCCAGCGCGGCCCGCGCGATCAGCGCCATGTCGTAGGCGCTGCTGACCTGTCCGACCGCGTCAAGGCCGCTCTCGTTCTTCACCACGGTGTCGTTGGCCTGCAGGTGCTTGGCCATGGCCCTCATCTCGGCGACCGTTGCGGCCTCTCCGCCGTTGGCATCGGCGAGCGCCGCGCCGGCGTCATTGGAGCTCGAGAGCAGGAAGCCGTGCCAGAGATCCCAGATGGAGTAAGTGGCACCGGGAACGATGCCGACGTTTCCACCCTCGGCCTTGGCCTCTGCGGTAGTGGCCTTGATGACGGTTGCCTTGTCGAGCTTGGGCATCAATGTCACGGCGGTCAGGGTCTTCAGCATGCTGGCGGGGAGCGCCCGCAGGTGCGCGCCCTTGGCTGCAAGCACCTCGCCGGTCGTGAGGTCGGCGACGAGCCAGGAGTCCGCGTTGATCGCTGGCACCGGGGTGGCTCGAGCCAGGTAGTGCACGGCGATCCCCGCCGCGGACAGGTCGGGCCCGCCGATCGCGTCAATCGAGGGTGCCGTCGGGCTCGCCGAGATGTGTGCCGCCGCTGCCTCCTGAACGCCCAGGGCCGCGGCAAGTGCGACGGACAGCATTGTTCCCACGACAGCCGCGCGCCTGAGCATGAGCACGCGCTGAGGGTAGCCGACGACCTGCCTGGCGACTACATGGCGGATCTTCACCCACATCTTCGAGCGATGCCCCGACACGTGAGAGAGGCGGCGCGACCACTAGCGTGGAACCCCAGACGGCGAACGGAAGGATCTGTGATGGCACGCCAGACCGAGTCGGGGCTTCCGTTCCAGCAGGTGTACGGCCCCGAAACCCTGGAAGGCTGGGATCCGGCCGAACGACTCGGTGAGCCCGGTTCCTACCCCTTCACTCGCGGTGTCTATGCCTCGATGTACACGGGCAAGCCCTGGACGATGCGTCAATACGCAGGCTTCGGGACCGCCGCGGAGTCCAACGCCCGCTACCACCAACTGATTGCCGCTGGCACGACCGGGCTCTCCGTGGCCTTCGACCTGCCCACGCAGATGGGATACGACTCCGACCACCCGCTCGCCCACGGTGAGGTCGGCAAAGTCGGAGTCGCGATCGACTCCATCGACGATATGCGGGTCCTCTTCGGTGGAATCCCGCTCGACACAGTGTCGACGTCGATGACGATTAATGCGCCGGCCGCCGTGCTCCTGCTTCTCTACCAGCTCGTCGCAGAGGAGCAGGGAGTTCCGGCGTCGGCCCTCACCGGCACGATCCAGAACGATGTGCTCAAGGAGTACATCGCCCGCGGCACCTACATCTACCCGCCCGCGCAGTCGCTCCGGTTGATCACTGACATCTTCAGCTACTGCCGCGCCGAGATCCCGCGATGGAACACGATCTCCATCTCGGGCTACCACATGGCCGAAGCCGGGGCCACGCCCGCGCAGGAAATCGCATTCACACTTGCCGACGGGATCGAATACGTCCGTGCGGCTGTGGCTTCTGGCATGGATGTCGACGAGTTCGCTCCGCGTCTCGCGTTCTTCTTCGTCTCGCGCACCACCCTTTTGGAAGAGGTCGCCAAGTTCCGCGCCGCGCGCCGGATCTGGGCGCACGTCATGAAAGAGACCTTCGGCGCAACCGACCCCAAGAGCCTGATGCTGCGGTTCCACACCCAGACGGCGGGTGTCCAGCTCACCGCGCAGCAGCCCGAGGTCAACCTCGTGCGCGTCGCGATCCAGGGCCTTGCCGCGGTGCTCGGCGGCACGCAGTCCTTGCACACCAACTCATTCGATGAGGCCATTGCCCTGCCGTCGGAGAAGGCCGCGCGGCTCGCCCTGCGCACCCAGCAGGTCCTCGCCTACGAGACGGACGTCACCGCGACGGTGGACCCGTTCGCGGGGTCGTACGTGGTCGAGGCGCTCACCGACGAGGTCGAGCTCGCTGCATTGGATCTGATGCGTCAGATCGAAGAGATGGGCGGAGCGGTCGCCGCGATCGAACGCGGCTTCCAGAAGGGCCAGATCGAGCAGTCCGCCTACGAGGTGCAGCAGCAGATCGACTCTGCCGAGCGCGTCGTGGTGGGAGTCAACCGCTTCACTGTCGACGAAGAGGACTACTACGAGCCGCTTCGCGTCGATCCCACGATCGAGGCGCAGCAGCACGAGGGCATCGCTCAATTGCGTGCCGCTCGAGACCAATCCGTTGTTGACGCGGCTCTTGACGCGATCCGTACGGCCGCGCGCGGCACCGACAACGTGCTCTACCCGATGCGTGATGCCTTGCGCGCCCGCGCCACTGTGGGTGAAGTCTCCGACGCCCTTCGCGAGGTCTGGGGTCTCTACCGTCCGACCGACGCCTTCTAGGGCGCAGGCCATTCGCGATCAGCGTGTGATCGTTTGCCGCGCCTCGAGGTCGGGCTCCGGCTAGCGTGAGGGCGTGAGAGTGGAGCCAGCATCGGCAGGTCCTACTTCACCGCGTCGCGAGTCCGGCGCGGTGTATGCACCCGGTCTGCTCGAAGGTGTTGTTCGACGTGCCCCTAAGGCCCTACTCCATGACCACCTTGACGGCGGGCTTCGCCCAGCCACGATCCTGGACTTGGCGCGCGAGATCGGCTACGGCAAGCTCCCCGCGAGTGACGCCGCCGACCTCGCAAGCTGGTTCGTGGATTCCGCAGGCTCCGGATCGCTCGTGCGCTACCTCGAGACGTTCGCCCACACGGTGGCGGTCATGCAGACCCGCGATGCCCTCGTGCGTGTCGCGGCCGAATGTGCTGAAGATCTTGCGGCGGACGGCGTCGTCTACGCCGAGGTGCGTTTCGCCCCCGAACTTCACGCGGAGCGCGGGCTCGCACTCACCGAGGTGGTTGAGGCGGTGCTTGAAGGATTCAGGATCGGCGAGGCACGCGCATCCGACGCGGGCCACCCGATCCGGGTGCGTGCCCTGCTGACCGCCATGCGCACCGCGGCGCGATCACGCGAGATTGCCGAGCTGACAGTGCGCTATCGCGATGAGGGCGTCGTCGGCTTCGACATCGCCGGAGCGGAGGAGGGATATCCGCCCTCACGGCACCTCGACGCGTTCGAGTACCTGCGCGGCGAGTCGTGCCACATCACCATCCACGCAGGTGAGGCATTCGGCCTGCCGAGCATCCGGGAGGCAGTGGCCTTTTGTGGCTGCGAGCGTCTCGGTCACGGCGTGCGCATCGTCGACGACATCGCGGTTGATGACCGCGGCGTCGCTCACCTCGGGCGGCTCGCTCGCTATGTGCGCGATCTTCGTATCCCGTTGGAGCTGTGCCCGTCGTCCAATGTTCAGACGGGTGCGGCGAAGTCGATCGCCGACCATCCGATCGGGCTGCTCTCGCGTTTGCGGTTCCGCGTCACGGTCAATACCGACAACCGGCTCATGTCCGGGACGTCCATGACGCGCGAGATGATGCTGCTCGCGGAGGCCTTCGGGTGGGGCCTTGCCCAGGTCGAGTGGGTGACGATCAACGCGCTCAAGAGCTCGTTCCTTCCGTTCGACGAGAGGCTCGCCCTCATCGATCAGGTGGTGAAGCCCGGATACGCGGCACTTGCGGCCGAACTTGTGACCGGCTTCTCCTGAAGCTGGGACAAAAGCCCCCCTCCGTGACGAACGAGCGCCGCTCAGGCCTCGGGCTGGAACGGACGAACTTCGATGGGCCCTGCGCAAGCGCGGGATGCCCGGATGGCCCACTGCTGCGCTGTGTCCGGATCGGCTACGTCAATCACCCAGAAGCCTCCGAGAGTCTCCGGTCCGGTCGTGCGCACGCCGTCCCTCACGGTCGGCTGGTCGCCTGTTGCGTCGACCACCGTGGATTCATTCGCCGGCTGCAGACCGCCGCCGAATACGAAGGAGCCCGCCGCCATCAAGTCGGTGTTGAAAGAGCCGACGTCCGCGTACATCTGCTCTATCACCGCCATGGAGGGAGGCGGGTTTCCTGCTACGGCGTGGACGGACAGCAGGAACTGGGCCATCGCTTCTTCCTCTCTTGCGGGGGCTCCAGGGTACCTATCCGGCAGGCGAGATCTAGAGGCCCAGCACGGTTGCCATGCCGGCCTTGAGCGCCGAGAGCCGATGTGCGGCGACGAGCCGTGACGCCTCGACGTCGCTCGTGACCGGCACCACCACCTCGAGATAGCACTTGAGCTTGGCCTCGGTGCCACTGGGCCGGACGATCACCCGGGTGCTCTCCGCGAGCCGGAGCCGCACACCATCTGTGGGAGGAAGGCCTGCGACGCCGCTCTCGAGATCCTCAAACTGTTCGACCGCCAACCCCGCGACCTCTGCGGGAGGGAGGGCGCGAAGTCGCGCCATGGCCGCGGTGATGAGCGAAAGGTCGGAAACCCTCACCGAGAGTTGGTCGGTCGCATGAAGCCCGAACTCGACAGCGAGATCGTCGAGTACGTCGTGGACGGTGCGCCCCCGGGCCTTGAGCCAGGCCACCAACTCGACTAGGCGGATCGCTGCGCTGATGCCGTCCTTGTCAGGGATGTGTGTGGGGTCGACGCAGTAGCCCAAAGCCTCCTCGTACCCGAAGGCCAGGTTTGGGATGCGACCGATCCACTTGAAGCCCGTCAGGGTCTCATGGTGCGAAAGCCCATAAGTGGCAGCCATTTTCGACAGGAGTGAAGACGACACGATCGAATTCGCGTAGGCGCCTGTCGCTCCGCGCTCGTGGAGCCACCAGCCCAGGAGCGCGCCAACTTCGTCGCCGCGGAGCATGCGGATGGTCGGTCCACCGGACGCTCCGCGATCGCGAGTGGGCACCGCCGCAGCGCAGCGATCCGCATCGGGGTCGTTTGCGATGACGATATCGGCATCGCTCTCAAGGCCCTCCTCGAGGGCGAGGTCCATCGCGCCTGGCTCCTCAGGATTCGGGAACGCGACTGTGGGGAAATCCGGGTTGGGTGCGAATTGCGAGGTGACGACTCGGGGTGACGGGAACCCTGTGATCGCCAGTGAGGCGAGCACGACGTTGCCCCCGACGCCGTGCATAGGTGTGTAGGCGACGTCGACGGCGCGAGGTGCATCGGGCGGGACGAGCGTGCCGATCCTGGCCAGGTAGGAGGTCAGAACCTCGCTGCCGAGGGTCGTGGCGGTGTCACGGCGAGGGATGTCTCGCACATCCCCTACGTCGGCGATCAGCGCACTGATCTCGATGTCGACCGGTGGCACGATCTGGGTTCCGTCGCCGAGGTAGACCTTGTAGCCGTTGTCCTGCGCGGGGTTGTGACTCGCCGTCACCATGACTCCAGCGACGCACCCGAGGTGTCGGATCGCATACGCCAGAACAGGTGTCGGCATCGGAAGTGGTAGGACGAGTGCGCGTATGCCGGCGCCTTCGAGCACCTCGGCGGTGACCTGGGCGAAGCCATCCGACTTGTGGCGTGCGTCATAGCCGATCACGACCGAACCACCGCCACGCGCGGTGAGATATGCCGCCAGGCCCGCTGCGGCACGCGCCACGACGGCGCGGTTCATCCGGTTCGGCCCAGGCCCCATGGCGCCCCGCAGGCCCGCGGTACCGAACTCGAGCGGGCCGCTGAACGCGTCGTGCAACTCGGCCGCAGCGCCCTCGTCGCCGCTGCCTGCGGCGTCGAGGAGCCTGGTGAGAGCCAGACGTGTGTCGGGGTCGGGGTCATCGTCGCGCCAGTGGCGCGCTCGGTCGACGAGTGTGAGATCAGTGGCGCTGGCATCCTCGTCGGGCACGACGGACAGCGAATCCCTCACGTGCACCTCGGGTGTCGACTGTGTAGTCATAGGTTCGAAATCACCTCTCGGAGAAGGACTCCCATGTGGTGAGCGGCGGCGTGTCCGGTGTCAAGGACGTCCTGGTGATCGAGGGGCGCCCCGGTCATGCCCGCGGCGAAGTTGGTGACGAGGGAAATTCCGAGCACCTCCATTCCGGCCTCGCGTGCCGCGATGGCCTCGAGCGTCGTGGACATCCCTACGAGATCGACTCCGAGAACTCGCGCCATCCGGATCTCCGCAGGCGTCTCGTACTGCGGGCCGCGGAACTGTGCGTAGACGCCTTCGGGCATGCCGGGCTGGACCTGTCGGCACAGTTCCCGGAGCCGGGTGGAGTAGAGATCGGTGAGGTCGAGGAATGCCCCGCCTCGTAGAGGTGACGCGTTCGTGAAGTTGATGTGGTCGCTGATCAGTACCGGCGTTCCAGGGGACCACGACGGATTCAGGCCGCCGCAGCCGTTCGTGAGCACGACCACCCGACAGCCAGCGGCCGCTGCCGTGCGAACCGCGTGCGCCACTGCTTCGACGCCCCGTCCCTCGTAGAGATGTGTGCGACCGAGGAAGACGAGGGTGCGGGTGTCCCCAATCTGGGTGCTTCGCAGCCGTCCTGCGTGGCCCTCGACGACAGGGGGCGCGAAGTAGGGAAGGTCGGTGACCGGGATGTCGATGACGGTCGTCCCCACCACGTCAGCAGCGGGGAGCCAGCCTGATCCCAGGACGACCGCGACGTCATGGTTCTCGACACCCGTGATGCGTGCGAGCTCAGCGGCGGCCGCCACGGCGGCGGCGGCGGGATCGGATTGCAGCAGGTCGACGGCGTCACTCACCCCATGACGTTATCGACCCCGAGGCTCCCTGGTCAGCCAATGCGGAGACTTCGATGCGGGATGATGCGTCCATGACTCGTGTGGTGATCGTGGGTGGCGGCCCTGGTGGGTACGAATCGGCCTTGGTCGCCGCTCAACTCGGGGCAGAGGTCACCGTCGTCGACCGCGATGGCCTCGGGGGCTCGGCGGTGCTCACCGACTGCGTCCCGAGCAAAACCCTCATCGCGACCGCCGAGATCATGACTCTTGCGGCTGACAGCGGTGAACTCGGAGTGCGCATCGCGGGCGACCGCCCCGCGCCAGGGCTCGTGTCGGTGGATCTCGGTGTTGTCAACGACCGGGTCAAGAGGCTCGCGTCCGCGCAGTCCCTCGACATTGCGGCACGTCTGGAGCACGAAGGCGTGCGCGTGATCCGTGGTCTGGGCAGGCTTGACGGCCCGTCGACCGTGGTCGTCGAGACCTTCGACGGCATCACCGAGTCGCTCCTGGCCGATGCGATCTTGGTCTCGACCGGCGCCCGCCCCCGGGTCGTCGAGGGTGCGGAGCCCGATGGAGAGCGCATCCTCACCTGGGAGCAGGTATACGACCTCGATGAACTCCCCTCACGTCTCATTGTCGTGGGGTCGGGCGTCACCGGTGCCGAGTTCGCCTCGGCCTACAACGCCTTGGGTTCTGACGTTGTCCTGGTGTCCTCGCGCGACCGAGTCCTGCCGGGAGAGGACGCTGACGCCGCTCAGGTTCTTGAGGACGTGTTCGGCCGCCGAGGAATGCAGGTCCTGGGCCGCTCGCGTGCAGTGTCGGTGCGACGCACGCGCGGCAATGCCGCTGATGGGGTCGTCGTCACGCTCGCCGATGGCTCGACCGTCGAGGGGTCGCACTGCCTGATGGCTGTCGGATCGATTCCCAACACTGAGGGGCTGGGGTTGGTCGAGTCTGGTGTCACGCTTACTCGGACCGGCTATGTCGAGGTCGACAAGGTCTCGCGCACGTCCGCCCGTGGCGTCTACGCGGCAGGTGATGTCACGGGCATCCTGATGCTCGCGTCCGTGGCCGCCATGCAGGGACGCATCGCGATGTGGCACGCACTCGGGGATGCCGTCAGCCCACTGGATCTCGCCACGGTGTCGAGCAACGTCTTCACCGATCCGGAGATCGCGACCGTGGGGGTCAGTCAGGCGCAGGCCGACGACGGTGTCATCGACGTGACCATGATCAAACTTCCCCTGGCCACCAACGCGCGCGCCAAGATGCAGGGCCTCAGTGACGGATTCGTCAAGCTCTTCTGCCGCCCTGGCACAGGCATAGTCGTCGGTGGGGTGGTGGTGGCGCCTCGGGCGAGCGAACTGATCTTCCCGATCACTCTCGCCGTGGAGCACCGGCTCACCGTCGACCAGATCGCGAGCTCGTTCACGGTGTACCCCTCGCTCAGCGGATCGATCGCCGAGGCTGCGCGCCAACTCCACACGCGCACATGAGGTCCTAAGTCGATTGCGCTAGCCCTCACCGCGACGTGCGACCCGGCCTCGCCCTGCTCGGGGCGACAGCGAGAGTCGTCAGGTCTTGTGCCGGGAAGCGCCGATGCTGACCCCGATGCCCACACCGATGCCAGCGGCCGCCGCGAGTCCTGCGGGGATTGCGTATCGGTTCGTCAGTCGGGCCCGCCGGTAGTCGTGGATCTCCCAGCCGACGGCTCGGCAGTGCTTACGCAGTGCTGAGTCAGGATTGACGGCAACCGCACGGCCCACGGCCGAGAGCATCGGGACATCGTTCGCGGAGTCCGAATACGCCGTGCAGCGGACGAGGTCGAGGCCCTCGCGTTCGGCCAGCGCCCGGACGGCCTCGGCTTTGGCCTTGCCGTGCAAAGGAGCCCCGATCAGCTTCCCGGTGTAGGTGCCGTTCTCGATCTGGCTCACCGTGCCGAGGGCTCCCGTGAGGCCGAGGCGGCGAGCGATGAGAGATGCGAGCTCGACTGGCGTGGCCGTCACGAGCCAGACGCGCTGCCCGCGATCGAGGTGACCCTGGGCGAGTGCGAGCGTGCCTGGCCAGAGCTTGCGTGCCATGAGTTCGTCGAAGATCTCCTCGCCGAGCGAGACCACATCATCGACGCGTCTGCCTTTGACGAAGGCGAGTCCCGCCTCGGTGGCCGAGGTCATGTCCTCGAGGTCCTCGGACCCGTTGAGGACGAACTTGGTCTGCTTCCAGGCGAAATCGCTGACCTCGCGCATGGTGAAGTACTTGCGCCTGGCCAGGCCTCGGGCCAGGTGGAAGATACTCGCTCCCCGCATGACGGTGTTGTCGACATCGAAGAAGGCCGCTCCGGTGAGGTCGGGTTCCACCAGACGGTCCGGGGCAACGTCGGCCGCAGCCGCGGAGGCCACCCCGGCAACGTGCGAGGCGTGCACGAGATCATTCTCCGGGGTCCCTGCCATGATGCCGAGCCTACCGACCTCCGCTGTGTCACGATCAGGTCGTGACCCAACCCACGCAGACAAACCTTGCTGACCTGCTCAGCGAAACTGCGAGCTCCCGCCCCGACGACATCGCGTTCCTTGATGCGTCCCACGGCTTCGAGACCACGTGGGCGGCCCTCGAGTCCTCGGTCGATGCACTGGCCGCCGGATTGCTGAGGCAGGGTCTTGTCGCCGGCGACCGCGTCGCACTGCTGCTGGGCAACCGCATCGAATTCGTTGTCAGCTACTTCGCCATCCTGCGCGCTGCGATGGTCGCCGTGCCGATCAACACGGCCTTCACCACCGCCGAGGTGACAGATCTCCTCGCGCGATCGGGTGCTCGGCTCGTCGTGGCCGAGGAGGCCACCGAACTGGTCGCCCTCGAGGCGACCCGCGCCACGCCTGCTGAACTCGTGCTCGTCGGTAGCACCTCGTTCGAGGCACTCATCCGAGCTGGCCAGAGAGCCGACGCGCCCCACCTCGCGACGGGTAGCCAAGCGTTCGACCCTGAGTCACTCGCGGTCCTGCTGTTCACCTCAGGAACCAGTGGCCTCTCGCGCGGAGCGATGCTGACCCATCGAGCGCTGCTCGCGAATATCGCTCAACTCAGGGCCATCGATCCTGAGCCCATGCTCGGCGACGACGTGGTTCTGGTCGTACTTCCGCTCTTTCACATCTACGCCCTCAACGCAGTGCTCGGTCTCGCGGTGGCGACGGGTGCGCGCTCGGTGCTGCTCGCGAGGTTCTCGCCTGAGACGGCGCTCGAGGTGATCGTCACCCATGGGATCACCCACGTCCCCGTGGCCCCTCCGGTGCTTGTCGCCTGGGCCCGTATACCTGATCTTGGTCGTCGGCTCGCGGGTGTTCGCACGGTCATCTCCGGTGCGGCCCCGCTCACCAGGGCACTGTTCGACACGTTCACCGCCCATGCGGGCCACCCCGTGTGGGAGGGCTATGGCCTCACTGAAGCCGCGCCGGTGGTGTCGTCCACGATGGTTTACCGTCGTCCCAAGCCCGGCTGCGTCGGGTCTGCTCTGCCGGGGGTCCAGGTGCGGCTCGTCGAAGATTCGGGCGTTCCCGGATTGCGTGATCTGGAGAACTCCGGCGGATGGGACGCCCCCGGAGATGTCGAGGACGGCGACCCTGGCGAGATCTGGGTCCGGGGCCCGAACCTGTTCTCCGGCTACTGGCCCGACGGTAGTGATGGACCCGGGCCCGATGGCTGGTATGCCACCGGCGATATCGCCTATGCCGACGACGACGGCGATCTCCATCTCGTCGACCGGCGACGCGACCTGGTCATCGTGTCGGGGTTCAACGTCTATCCGTTCGAGATCGAGACCGTGATTGCCTCGAGCCCGGACGTTGCCGAGGTGGCAGTCATCGGTATTCCGCACGCCACCACGGGGGAGACCGTCAAGGCGCTCGTGGTCGCGCTCCCGGGCCACACGCTGACCGGTGCCCAGGTCTCGGCACTGTGCGAGTCACGGTTGGCGCGGTTCAAGTGCCCGACGGTCGTCGAGATCGTCGAGAGCCTGCCGCACTCCTCGACGGGCAAGATCGCCCGCGTTCGTCTGCGCCAGGACTCTCTGTGAGCGAGTCAACATCCGGGGGCGGCTCCGGCGCCCATGACGACCACCTCAGCCGGACAGCCCGCGTCACTCTGGTGGGCAAGCCGGGGTGCCACCTGTGCGAAGACGCCCGGGTGGTGATCGAGCAGGTGTGCTCGGAGCTGGGCGAGACATTCGTCGAACTGTCCATCCTCGAGCACCCCGACCTCGCCGACCAGTACTGGGAACTGATCCCCGTGGTGCTCGTTGACGGTGCGCAACACGACTTCTACCGGGTCGACCCGGTGCGCCTGAGGGCTGCCTTGGCGCGTCCGCACTGACCTCCCAGGGTGGCCGCCTGGCCACTCGTCGTGACGCCAGGCTCCTCGGCAGGCTACGGTTCCGTAACCACACGTCAGGAGTACCCCCATGACCGCCGTCGCCGACAGCCCCACCAACGCCGAGCTCGTCGCCGTGCTCGAGCCGGTGGCCACCGCCGAGCTCGAGCGACACCTCTCCACGGCCAAGGAGTGGTTCCCCCACCAGTACGTGCCCTGGGGCCAAGGCACGAACTTCGAGGGCGAGTACGAGGGTGAGGCGTGGGATCCCGAACAGTCACCGGTCGATGGGGTCGCCCGTACGGCACTCGTGGTCAATCTGCTCACCGAGGACAACCTCCCGAGTTACCACCGTTCACTCAGCGACACCGTCGGTCGCGACAGCGCATGGGGTGAGTGGGTGCACCGTTGGACTGCCGAAGAGGGTCGTCACGGGATCGCCATTCGCGATTACCTCACGGTGACGCGCGCGGTCGACCCGATCGCCCTAGAACGCGAGCGCATGGATCACATGAGCCGCGGCTACGACTCCGCCGCCGTGGGAAGTGTCCTGGCGACGATGTCCTACGTCTCCTTCCAGGAGCTCGCGACCCGCATCGCCCACCGCAACACCGGCCGCCACAGTGAGGACCCCGGTTGTGACCGCCTCCTGGCGCGCATCGCCGCGGACGAGAACCTCCACATGCTCTTCTACCGCAACGTGGTTGCGGCTGCCTTCGACTACGCCCCTGATGCTGCGATGGCCGCGGTCGTCGAGGTTGCGGAGGACTTCGCGATGCCCGGCAACGAGGTCGAGGGCTTCGCGCGACGGTCTGTGGCCATCGCGATGGCAGGGATCTACGACCTGCGGATTCACCACGATGAGGTCCTGGCACCTGTCCTGCGGGCGTGGAATGTCTGGGACCGCACCGACTTCGGCGCCGAGGGCGAGAAGGCCCGAGAGCGTCTTGCGGGGTTCATGACGGGGCTCGACACGGCCGCGTCGCGGTTCGAGGAGCGCCGCGCGGCCCGTCAGGAGCGCACCGAGGCCCGTTGATCTACCCGGGCGAGAACTCAGGATCAACTCAGGGGCACCCCGAGATGTGACAGGAGTCTCCTCTCCGACACCGGGGGTCCGGGAACGTGACGAGCGTCACGTCCCTCACCGTCCGGTATGTGGAACGGTCATCCGTCGCGACTTTGTGCGTTCGTTCCGAACTACCTAATCTGGCGGGGCCGACCAGGCAGCCAGGGGGTGAGGAACATGTCCGTGTCTCGGACTACTGACACACCTCGACGTCTCATCCCCGATGTCACCGTCGCGAGGTTGCCGATCTACCACCGAGTGCTCCTGCAGTTGTCGGAGGCTGGTGTCGCCTCGGTCTCGAGTGAAGAGCTCGCCGCCGCCTCTGGTGTCACGAGCGCGAAGTTACGCAAGGACCTCTCGCACCTCGGCTCCTACGGCACTCGAGGTGTCGGATATGACACCGACTACCTCATCTACCAGATCGCCCGCGAGCTCGGCCTCACACAGGACTGGCCGGTGGTCATCGTGGGTATCGGTAACCTCGGGCACGCGCTGGCCAACTACGGCGGTTTCGCCTCGCGTGGCTTCCGTGTTGTCGGACTGCTCGACGCCGACCCCGCCCGCGTGGGCGAGAAGGTCCTAGCCGGGCCCAATGGCGAGTCTGTCGAGGTCCGCTCGATCGACGACCTCGAGGATGTCGTCGCCGAGGGCGACGCCAGCATCGGGGTGATTGCCACTCCGGCCTCCGCCGCCCAGGCTGTCTGCGACCGCCTGGTCGCCGCGGGTGTGACCAGCATCCTCAACTTCGCGCCGGCGCTCATCACGACTCCGGCGGGGGTGGACGTGCGCGAGGTAGATCTCGCGACCGAACTCCAGATCCTGGCCTTCCACGAGCAGCGCAAACACCTTCGCCCGGAGGTGCCCGCATGACTCTGCTTGTCGTCGGCATCAGCCACCGCACCGCACCTGTGTCGCTGCTTGATCGCATCGCCCTTCTCGACCCGGCCGCCGAGAGGCTTCAGGTTGACCTCTTGGCCTCGCCTCATGTCGCTGAGTCGCTCGTGCTGTCCACCTGCAACCGCGTCGAGATCTACGCCGAGGTCAGCAAGTTCCACGGTGGTGTCGTCGATGTCACCGAGATCCTCGCCAAGGCCACGGGTGTGCCGCGCGAGGAACTCACTCCCCACCTCTATGTGCGCTATGAAGACCGCGCAGTCCAGCACATGTTCGAGGTCACGTCCGGCCTCGACTCCATGGTCGTTGGCGAGCAGCAGATCCTGGGGCAGGTCCGAGGCGCGCTGAAGTCCGCGCAGGACGCCGCCACCGCCGGGCGCAGCATCAACGATCTGGCTCAGGCCGCCCTTCGCGTGGGCAAGCGTGTGCACCACGACACCGGGATCGACCGTGCCGGGGTCTCGATCGTGAGCGTCGCGCTCGATCTCGCGGCCCAAAGATTCGGCGGCACGTTGGTCGGGCGCGCCGCACTTGTGGTCGGCGCCGGAGCGATGAGCAGTCTCGCCGCCACGGTGCTCGCGCGCCTCGGGGTCACCGAGATCCTTATTGCGAACCGCACCCGGGCCAATGGCGAGCGCCTTGCGGCTCTTGTCGGAGGGCGCGCCATCGAGCTCTCGTCCTTGCCTGATCATCTGGCCACGGTCGACGTTGTCGTCTCATGCACCGGCTCCACGGGGCTCGTCCTCACCGCCGACGACGTGAGCGTCGCTCGCTCGATGAACTCCGCCGAGCTCGTCGTCGTCGACCTTGCGCTGCCGCGCGACACCGAGGAGTCGATCGGCGACCTCCCGGGCGTGACGCGCCTGGATCTGGGCTCGTTGATCGACGTGCCGGGCGCTCATGCCTCCGAGCGCGATGTCGAACTTGCACGCGCCATTGTCACCGACGAGGTGCGAGCCCACCTCGCGGCGATGGCGGCACAGCGTGTCGAGCCGATCGTTGTGTCCCTGCGCGCACGTGCTGATCGTGTCGTCGAGGCTGAGCTGCAGCGCCTTCGTCTGCGCCTTCCCGGGATCGACGACGCCGACGCCGACGAAGTCGCGCGGTCGCTGCGACGAGCGGTCTCGACATTGCTCCACACGCCCACCGTGCGGATGAAGGAACTCGCGGCCGATCCTGACGGAGCGCGCTATGCCACGGCGCTGCATCGGCTATTCGATCTCGATCCGGAGGCGATCGAGGCGCTCACGGCTGCTGACGAGGCGTCCTCTGTCGTCGCTGGTCGCGACGACCCGCTCACCAGCGACCTTGTGCCAGATCCCACCTACGACCAGCTGCTCGAGGGGCTCACATGACCCCCGCGTTGGCTCCGGTTCGGGTGGCCACCCGCGGCAGCCTGCTCGCCACGACGCAGTCCGAGCAGATCGCCGTCGCCCTGCGATCCCTCTTGGGTCGGCAGGTCGAGCTCGTCGAGGTCCGCACTCACGGCGACACAGATCAGCAGACCCCGCTCACCTCGTTCGCCGGGGTCGGGGTGTTCGTCACCGCCGTCCGCGAGGCACTGCTTCGTGACGAGGCCGATGTTGCGGTTCACTCCCTCAAGGACCTCCCGACCTCCGCCTCCCCGGGGCTGCGTCTCGCGGCTGTCCCTGTTCGAGCCGACGCGCGGGATGTCCTGGTCGCTCGCGACGGCGCCACACTCGCCTCGCTCCCCGTCGGCGCCAGGGTTGGCACAGGGTCACCGCGTCGGGCTTCGCAACTGCTGGCCATCCGGCCTGATCTGGAGATTGTGGCCGTCCGCGGCAACGTCGACACCCGGCTGCGCAAAGTCTCTGACGGACAGCTCGACGCGGTTGTTCTCGCCCATGCGGGACTCGCGCGCCTCGACCGCCTCGACGCGGTCTCTGAGGTGCTCGAGCCCGACCAGATGCTGCCCGCCCCCGGCCAGGGGGCGTTGGCGGTCGAGTGCCGCGAGGTCGAGACCGACCTCGCACTGCTCGACGCGCTTCGCGTTCTTGACGATGTCGCATCCCGCGTCGCCGTCACCGCGGAGCGTTCACTCCTTGCCACCCTCGAGGCCGGTTGCTCGGCGCCTGTTGGCGCCTTGGCCACCGTCACCGAGATCGGTGGTGAGGTGCTCGTTCACCTGACCGGAACGGTCGTCAGTGTTGACGGTCGGACCCAGGTGCGGAAGTCCGTCACCGGCGCAGCCGGCGATGCGGTCGCAGTCGGGCGTGAGCTCGCCCTCGACCTACTCGCCGCCACTGCGACCGGTCTTCGTCCCGTGAGGGGAAGCGCATCATGAGCGCCATGTCAGTTCGCACCCGCAAGGTCCCCGTCGGCACCGTCGCGTTCGTTGCGGTAGGTCCCGGCGACCCGGATCTGTTGACCCTTCGAGCGGCATCACTGCTGCGCGAGGCCGATGTCGTGATCGCCGATGTCGATGTCGTCGACCTCGCGCGCGGCTTCGCCTCGCCCGAGGCCGACGTCCGCGCCGCACTCGACGACGACGGTCTCCCGCTCAGCCATGCGGCCCGGGCGAAGATCGTTGGCGACGCGGCGAAGGCGGGTAACTCCGTCGTCCGGCTGTTCTCCGGTGACCCCCTCCTCGATGGTGCGCTCCAGACCGAGGCTGCGGCACTGGCGAAGAACAAGGTGCCGTTCGACATCGCCCCCGGTGTCTCGACCCTGACCGGTATCCCGGCCTACGCGGGTATCTCACTACTCGGTGGAAAGGCTCGCGAGGTCCGCATCGTCGACGCCGATGATCCCGGGGTCGACTGGGCCTCGCACGCCGATCCTCGCGTCACCTTGATCGTGGTCAACGGTGCCGATCGCGCGGTCGACGTAGCGCGCGCGCTGATCAATGCTGGGCGCGCCGTCACGACTCCAGTCGCGATCACCCGCGGTGGCACGACCGTCGAACAGCGCACGATCGCCTCGACCCTCGGCGAACTCCCTCTGGCGGTGAAGACCGCCAAGCAGGCCGGGCCCGGGCTCGTCGTGATCGGGGAGACGGTCGCTCAGCGCGACAAGCTCTCCTGGTTCGAGACCAAGCCGTTGTTCGGATGGCGCGTCTTGGTCCCGCGGACCAAGGAGCAGGCCGGTGCCCTCTCCGAACAACTGACGAGATTCGGAGCCGTGGGGGTCGAGGTTCCGACCATCTCGGTCGAGCCCCCGCGCACGCCCCAACAGATGGAGCGTGCGATCACCGGGCTGGTCTCGGGCAGGTTCCAGTGGGTGGCCTTCACCAGTGTTAACGCCGTCAAGGCGGTGCGTGAGAAGTTCGAGGAGTACGGCCTCGACGCGCGGGCCTTCGCCGGTCTCAAGGTCGCCGCCGTCGGCGAGCAGACCGCAGCGGCGCTGACCGCGTTCGGGGTGCGTCCGGACCTCGTCCCCACCGGCGACCAGAGCAGCGCGGGGCTGCTCGAGGACTTCCCCGAGTTCGACCCGGTCTTCGACCCGATCAACCGGGTGTTCCTCCCGCGTGCCGACATCGCCACCGACACCCTCGTGGCCGGGCTCATCGAGCTCGGATGGGAGGTCGAGGACGTCACGGCTTACCGGACCGTCCGCGCCGCGCCGCCCGCCGCCGAAACGCGAGAGGCCATCAAGACAGGCGGATTCGACGCTGTGCTGTTCACATCGTCGAGCACCGTTCGCAACCTCGTGGGCATCGCGGGCAAGCCCCACGCGTCCACCGTTGTGGCCTGCATCGGTCCGGCCACGGCCAAGACGGCCGAGGAGCACGGATTGCGCGTCGACGTCATGGCTGACACCCCGTCTGTTGCGGCACTCGCCGAAGCACTTGCGGCTCATGGTGATTCGATGCGTCTCGCGGCAGCCGAGGCAGGCGAGTCGGTCTGGCGTCCGAGTAAGCGTCGCGGTGCCGCACGTCGCAAGGTGACCTGATCGTGGGCTTCCCGATCGAGCGCCCGCGCCGCCTCCGGCGCACCCCAGCGCTTCGACGACTTGTGGCCGAGACCCGTCTCCATCCCTCTGGTCTTGTGCTGCCGATGTTTCTTCGTGAAGGGCTCGAGGCGCCGTCGCCGATCTCCTCGCTTCCGGGCGTCGTACACCACTCGAGAGCGTCTTTACGTGCCGCCGCCGCCGAAGCGGTGTCACTCGGCCTCGGTGGCGTGATGCTCTTCGCGGTTCCCGCCACACGGGACGCCGTCGGTTCCGGTGCCACCGATCCGGACGGGATCCTCAACATCGCCGTGGCCGAGGTTCGCGACGAGGTGGGCGAGGATCTCGTCGTGATGGCTGACCTATGCCTCGATGAGTTCACCGACCACGGCCACTGTGGAGTGCTGCGCGCCGACGGCGACGTCGACAACGACGCCACCCTGGAGCGATACGCCGACATGGGCGCTGCGCTGGCGCAAGCGGGCGTTGACGTCGTGGGCACCAGCGGCATGATGGATGGCCAGGTCGGCGTCGTACGCATGGCACTCGACGCCGCGGGTGCCGAGCATGTCGCCGTCCTCGCCTACGCCGCGAAGTACGCCTCGGCCCTGTACGGCCCGTTCCGCGAGGCCGTCGACTCTCAACTCACCGGCAACCGTCACGGCTATCAGCAGGATCCGGCCAACCGGCGCGAATCCCTGCGCGAGGTGCGCCTCGACATCGACGAGGGCGCCGACATCGTGATGGTCAAGCCGGCGAGCCTCTACCTCGATGTGCTCCGTGAGGTCGCCGACGTCGTCGATGTTCCCGTCGCGGCGTACCAGGTGTCGGGTGAATACGCCATGGTCGAGGCCGCTGCCGCGAGGGGGTGGATCGATCGCGAGCGCGCAGTACTGGAGTCGATCACCTCGATCCATCGCGCAGGTGCCGACATCGTTCTCACCTACTGGGCCGCCGAGGTCGCCCGGTGGATCAGTGAAGGCAAGGCATGAGTTACGACGACATCGCGCCTGCATCTCAGGCCCTGTTCGCGCGAGGCAAGGCCGTCACGCCGGGTGGGGTCAACTCGCCCGTGCGCGCATTCCGCGCTGTGGGTGGCACGCCTCGCTTCATGGCCTCGGGCAGCGGGCCGTGGATCACCGATGTTGACGGACGTGACTACCTCGACCTCGTCTGCTCGTGGGGTCCGATGCTCCTGGGTCACGCACATCCCGCGGTGGTCGAGGCCGTTCGTGACGCGGCCACCCGCGGCTTCTCATTCGGCACCCCGGGCGAGGGTGAGGTGTTGCTCGCCGAGGAGATCGTGTCGCGCATCCCCGCAGTTGAGCAGGTCCGGCTCGTCAGTAGTGGCACCGAGGCCACGATGTCGGCCATCCGACTCGCGCGCGGTTTCACTGGGCGCGCCAAGGTCGTGAAGTTCGCTGGCTGCTACCACGGTCACGTCGATTCCCTTCTGGCCGCTGCAGGATCTGGCCTGGCCACCTTCGCCTTGCCCGACACCCCTGGTGTCACCGGCGCCCAGGCGCACGACACGATCGTGCTGCCCTACAACGACATCTCGGCCGTTGAGGCGGCTTTCGCGCTTCACGGCGACGAGATTGCCGCCGTGATCACCGAGGCGGCCGCGGCCAATATGGGGGTCGTCGCCCCGGTGCCTGGCTTCAACGCTGCGCTCGCGCGCATCTCGAGTGCACATGGCGCCCTGTTCGTCGTCGACGAGGTCATGACGGGCTTTCGGGTTGCACGCAGCGGTTGGCTCGAGCTCGAAGCGCGCACCGACGACACGTGGGCGCCCGACCTTGTCACGTTCGGCAAGGTGATGGGCGGCGGCCTTCCCGCTGCGGCGTTCGGAGGCCGCGCCGAGGTCATGGGCCATCTCGCTCCGGCGGGCCCGGTCTACCAGGCAGGCACTCTCGCGGGTAACCCCGTGGCGGCCGCCTGCGGTCTCGCGACACTGACGCAGTGCACCCCTGAGGTCTACTCACGCGTCGATGCCGCGGCGGCCACCGTGGGGCGTCTGGTGTCCGAGGCCCTGTCGGTCGCGGGGGTCACCCACCGCCTCGCAACCGCGGGCAGCTTGTTCTCGGTGTTCTTCTCAGCCGACCTCCCCGTCACTTACGACCAGGCTCGCACCCAGGAAGCCTGGCGCTACTCCGCTTTCTTCCACGCGATGCTCGACCGTGGGGTGTACCTCCCGCCGAGCGCCTTCGAGGCGTGGTTCGTCTCGGCGGCCCATGACGACAACGCCCTCGACCGTTTGGTCGCAGCTCTTCCTGCCGCTGCGAGCGCTGCGGCAGCCGCGCACCCTGAGATCGCGAAGGACTACTCATGAGCACCCGCACGGTCGTGCATCTTCTGCGCCATGGGGAGGTGTTCAATCCCAGCGGAGTCCTCTACGGCCGTCTTCCGGGCTTCCGTCTGTCCGACCTCGGCGAGCAGATGGCCCAGCGCGCTGCCGAGGCCCTGGCTGACCGCGACGTCACCGCGGTGATCTCCTCCCCGCTTGAGCGGGCGCAGCAGACGGCGGCGCCGGTCGGCGCGCACCACGGGATCACCGTGGGGATCGACCCCCGGATCATTGAGGCTGGCAACGTGTTCGAGGGCAAGCGGGTCAGTATCGGTGACGGCGCCCTGCGGAATCCCAAGACTTGGCGCCATCTCTACAACCCGTTCACCCCGAGCTGGGGCGAGCACTACGTCGACCTCGCTGGTCGTATGCGCGCTGCGGTTGCGGCGGCACGTGAGGAGGCGCGTGGACACGAGGCCGTGTTGGTGAGTCACCAACTGCCGATCTGGATCGCGCGGCTGGACGCGGAGCAGCGACGGTTCGTCCATGATCCGCGTCGTCGGCAGTGCAATCTCGCCAGCTTGACCTCCTTGACCTTCGACGACGACACCTTGGTGGCCATCACCTACACAGAGCCGTCGGCCGATCTGATCCGCCAGCGGGCTGCCGAGAAGGCGGCGGAGAAGGTGCCTCAGAAGTCGAGTCGGCTATCGGGTCGACGCTGAGGCGCTCAGTTCCCTCGCGCGCCGGCCGCTTGCTCGGGGCAGCTACGACGGTGACACCTACGACGGTGACACCTACGACGGTGACACCTACGACCGTGACAGGAGCGATGACCGTGAGGCATTACCACGCGCGCCTAGCCCCCGTGGCCGGGTTGATCTGCGCATTGGCACTGGTTCTCGCCGGGTGTGGCACCACATCGGGGTCGGTTGACGGGTCCTCTCGCTATGTCGCGGGTGATGGATCGACGGTTCTACTCGCTCCGGATGAGCGCACCGCCGCACCGACCGTGGTGGGCACAACCCTCGACGGGGCACCCCTCGATCTCGTCTCGATGCGAGGCAAAGTGGTGGTGGTGAACTTCTGGGCGTCGTGGTGCTCGCCCTGTCGTGAGGAAGCAGCGACCCTCGAGAAGGTATACGGCCAGAAGCATTCCGCCGGTGTTGAGTTTGTGGGCATCGTCTCGGGTGCGAAGGATTCGATCGAGAATGCGAGGGCCTTCACGCGTAGGTTCGATGTGTCCTACCCGTCGATGTTCGACGCAGACAACTCCCTCGTCCTGGCCTTCAGGGGGGCCTTGCCCGCAGCGGGGATCCCCACGACCTTCGTTTTGGACCGCCAGGGTCGAGTGGCGGCGCGGGCACTCGGTGCCGTGGACATCTCCCGATTGCTCGGGATGATCGAACCCGTGCTCGGGGAGACATCCTGAGATGAGCACGGTCCAGACAGTTGCCACCGGGTCCTTGTTCCTCGCGGCGCCGATCGCATTCGCGGCGGGCGCGGTCTCGTTCCTCTCGCCGTGCGTGCTCCCGCTCGTCCCGGGCTATCTGTCGTTTGTCACGGGGCTGACGGGTGCGGAGCTCGCCGGTGAGGCCGGCTCCGCCGGCAAGTCCGCGCGGACCAAAGGTCGAGTCTTGGTCGGGTCATTGCTCTTTGTCCTGGGATTCACCGCTGTGTTCGTGGCGTACGGCACGTTGTTCGGCGCGCTGGGCAATGCGCTTGTGCAATACCAAGGGGCGATAACGCGGGTGCTCGGGGTTGTTGTCATCGCCCTCGGGCTCGCATTCGTAGGGCTGATCCCCGGTGCCCAACGAGAGTGGCGACTGCATCGAATCCCTGACGTCGGCCTCTGGGGTGCGCCACTTCTCGGAGTGATCTTCGGTCTCGGTTGGACACCCTGCATAGGACCGACACTCGGCGCGGTCCAGACCCTCGCCTTCACCGAGGCGAGTGCCGCACGTGGCGCCCTCCTCTCGGTGTTCTACTGCCTGGGTCTGGGATTGCCGTTCGTGATCGTGGGCCTGCTCTTCCGGCGCATGCTGGGTGCGCTCGGTGCCGTGCGACGACGTAGCGTGTTGGTCATGCGCATAGGTGGAGTCCTTCTCATCGCGATCGGGCTGCTCCTTGTCACAGGCACGTGGGACGACCTGACCATCGGCCTTCGGTCGTGGGCCGGCGGATTCGGGGTGTCGCTGTGAACGACCCGATGTCCGCGGCCGCGAGCCGCGAGTCTCAGGACGACGCTCAGCGCTTGTCGACCGCACCCCTTGACGTTGACTCGGCAGTCGAGCCCATGGGTATTGGGGTCCTGGGCTGGCTGCGCTGGGCATGGCGCACGCTCACGAGCATGCGCACCGCGCTCGTGCTGCTCTTCCTGCTCGCGGTGGCGTCCGTGCCTGGTTCGCTGTTCCCGCAACGGGGCTCGAACCCCTTGCGGGTCAACGACTATCTGGCCAACGACCCGGTCAAGGGACGCATCCTCGACCGGCTCGGGATGTTCGACGTTTTCTCGTCATCCTGGTTCGCGGCCATCTATGTGCTGCTGTTCATCTCGCTCGCCGGCTGTGTCCTCCCGCGGACGCTCTTGCACGCGAAGATCCTGCGGTCGCGACCCCCGGTTGCTCCGCGCCATCTCGCTCGGCTTCCCGAGCACCGCATGCTGGACATCGCCTCCGATCCCCAGGTGGTGCTCGACTCCTCGGCGGCCTGGCTGCGTGGGCATCGCTGGCGCGTCGACACCTCTGAGTTCGACGGCCGGGGCGGGTGGGTCGCAGCGGAGAAGGGCTATGCAAGGGAGACGGGCAACCTGCTCTTCCACCTCTCGCTCCTGGTTCTACTCGTGTCCGTCGGGGTCGGGGCCTTCAACGGATTCAAGGCCACCGTCATCGTGCGCGAGGGCTCATCTTTCGCCGACACTCAGGCCCAGTTCGACTCCTTCGCGCCCGGGCGCGGGTTCGATCCGACGTCGCTCCCTCCTTTCTCCTTCACGCTGAACAAGTTCTCAGCGGACTACCAGCGGGGCGGTCAGCAGAACGGTGCTGCGCGAACATTCGCGGCAGATGTCACCCTGGTCCGCGAGCCCGGTGCCGCGAAGGAGTCTGCGCGCATCGAGGTCAACGATCCTCTGGTGGTCGGGGGAGTGAAGGTGTTCCTCGTCGGGCACGGCTACGCACCCATGGTCACGGTGCGCAACGCCAAGGGCGACATCGTCTTCCACGACTCCGTCGTCTTTCTCCCGCAAGACGGCAACTTCAAGTCGACCGGTGTCGTCAAGGTGCCCGACACTGTCCCGCAACTCGGTCTGGTCGGGTTCTTCCTCCCCACGGCGGTCGTCGATCCAGTGCTCGGGCCTACCTCGACCTTCCCTGCGGCCGACCGTCCGGCGATCTACATCTCCGCGTGGACCGGTGACCTCGGCCTCGGCACCGGGCGCCCGCAGTCGGTCTACTCCCTGAACACGTCCACGATGTCCAGGCTCGGCATCGAGGAACTCGCCCCGGGTGACGTCTGGGCGCTGCCGGGTGGCAATGGCACCGTCACGTTCGACGGATACGTCCAGTGGGCCTCGTTCACCGTCGCCCACGATCCGGGCAAAGAGCTCGCGGTGGTGTCTGCAGTGCTGGCCATCACCGGTCTGGCCCTCTCACTGCTGATCCGGCGTCGGCGGGTGTGGGTCCGGGTGGCGAGTGGCGAACCGGGGGTTACCGTTGTCGAGGTTGCCGGTCTCACTCGCTCGGAGCACGCAAGTGTGGGTGATGAGGTCGAGGCGCTCGTGGCCGCTCTCGGCGGCGGACCCAGCGAGAATCCTTCGCGGACCCCGGCCCCGGGTCAGGGCAGCAAGCCGCAGACTTAGTCAGCCCGACGATCAGTTCCAGGTGAGATCACGACCACGCCCTTGGGCGGATGACCAGACGAGGAGAGCCAGTGCCGACCAACGAGACGCTCGCGGCCTACAGCAACTACCTGATCTATGGCGCGATGGCCGCGTTCACGATCGCGATGATCGCCTTTGCGGCATCGCTCGCCTCGATGCGCGGTCGCGACCTCGTCCCGGCGGGTGTGCCCGAAGCTGAGGCCGCCAGCGGTGGTGTCGCGGTGGCAACCCGGACTGCACTTGCGGTGGGCGGGCCGGACGACGGCGCGCTGCCCCCCGGTCGGCGCAGCGGGAATATCGGGATGTCCGTGACGTGGCTCGGCACTGTGCTGCTCGGCGCTGGGGTCCTGCTCCGAGGCCTTTCGGTGCAACGTCCTCCGTGGGGCAACATGTACGAGTTCGCGGTCACCACCGCGTTCGCGGTCGCACTCGCGTTCGTCGCCCTGTCACTTAAGCGCGACCTGCGCTGGCTCGGACTCTTCGTCGTACTCCCCGTCCTGCTCACCCTCGGGTTGGCAGTCACGGTTCTGTACACGGACGCCGCGCAGCTCGTGCCGGCGCTGAAGTCCTACTGGCTCGTCATTCACGTGACAGCCGCGATCATTTGCGGCGGCGCATTCTGCATTGGTGCGGCCGTCACACTGCTCTTCCTCGTGGCCGACTCAGGCGAGCGCCGAGCCCTCGTGGGAAAGCGCTACCGGCTGGACGCGCTGGCGCGCCGACTCCCGGAGGCAGCACGGCTCGACGCCATGGCATACCGCATTCACGCGTTCATGTTCCCGCTCTGGACATTCGCGGTGGTCGCCGGCGCGATCTGGGCCGAGAACGCGTGGGGACGTTACTGGGGCTGGGACCCGAAGGAGACCTGGGCCTTCATCACCTGGGTGGTGTATGCCGCCTATCTGCACGCGCGGGCCACGGCTGGATGGAAGGGTCGCAAGGCCTCCGTCGTCGCCTTGGTGGCGTTCGGCTGCTTCCTGTTCAACTTCTTCGGGGTCAACATCCTCATCACCGGGCTCCACTCCTACGCTGGGGTGTGAGTTCCGCGCTCTCGCGCGGCGCCCTGTCGGTGGGCGACGTACGCTGTGGTGGAGATTCCGGGAGGGGTGAGCGTCGGTCGTGATCAGGTTCTTGTTGTGGGCCGTCCCGGTCGTCGTCACGATCTATGCGCTGATCGACATCGTGTCCACGCCTCGGCAACAGACCCGTGCGCTGCCGAAATGGCTCTGGCTCCTGCTCATCGTGATCGTGCCGTTCGTGGGCGCTCTCGCGTGGCTGTTCTTGGGACGGCCACCCGCACCTGGCGCGGGTGTGCCGCCGGTACAGGCGGCGGGATCACCGACGCGCCGACCGAGCACTGGGCGTCGCCGTGGGCCGGTCGCACCCGATGATGACCCCACCTTCCTTCGCAGGCTCGCTGACGACGAGTGGTCGCGCAAGATGCGAAATCGTCGCTCCGGCGATGAGGCCCGCGAGCCTGATGACCACCCGGACCCCACGGGCCGCTGAGCCCGACGTACCGTGCTCTGGTGAACGAGTCCGAGAACGCCCAGCCTGCCGATCCGTCCGCGCCTGCAGAGGAGTTGGCGCCCGTTCGCGGTGGACATCCCATCGTCCTCTATACCCTTCTGCGCCTTGCGATTCTCGCGGCCGTGGGGCTCGTGCTCTATTTCGCGGGCATGCGAGGCCCACTCCTGATCATCTTCTCGTTGCTGATCTCCGGCGTCGTGTCGGTGTTCGCCCTCAACCGTCGTCGCGAGGTGGCGGCTGTGGGGATCACCACTGCCATTCAGCGGGTAGGCCAGCGGATCGATGCGTCGTCGAGGGCCGAGGACGTCGATGATGACGCCGACTTCGAACCCGACCCTGCCAGCCCCGAGGGCTCAGACCGCTGAGATCACGAGGCCGATGCTGAGCGACACCGCATAACCGAGCAACAGGACGCCGGTGCTGACGAGGACCGGAATGAGCCCGCGTCCGACTGCACCTCCCCTTACCTGGCGCAGAGGGCTCAAGGTCAGCGGTGCTGAGGCAAACGCGAGAAGTGCCCACGGTGTGCCCGATATCGCGATGGCCACGGCGATCACGTACGGGATCGCGAGTGCGATCGAGTACGCCACGCGGGTGCGAGGGTCGCCGAGCCGCACGGCAAGGGTCTTCTTGCCCGCGACCACGTCTGTGGGGATGTCACGCAGGTTGTTCGCGAGCAGGATTGCGACTGCGAGTGAGCCACTTGCGACACCTGCGCCGATCGAGCGCCACGTGATCGTGAGCGTGTGCACGTAGGTGGACCCGGCGACGGCGACGAGGCCGAAGAACACAAAGACGAACACCTCTCCGAGTCCTGAGTAACCGTAGGGCCGCGGTCCTCCGGTGTAGAACCACGCTGCGACGATCGCCGCAATGCCGACGAGGATGAGCCACCAGGCGGCAGTGATCAGGACGAGGGCGAGCCCGGCCATCGCGGCGATGGCGAATGACGCGAAGGCGGCAGACTTCACCGAGCCGGGCGACGCGAGACCCTGGCCGACGAGACGCACCGGGCCGACCCGGATCGCGTCCGTGCCGCGCACGCCGTCGCTGTAGTCGTTCGCGTAGTTGACGCCGACCTGCAGTGCGAGGGCCACGACTAGTGCGAGAAGGGCCCGCGCGATGATGTCCAGGGCGCTGATCGACGTGTGCCCGGCGGGTGACGCGGGGGCTGCGTGTAGATACGTCCAGGCAACCGCTGTTCCGATGAGGACGGGTGAAATCGCGGCGGGCAGAGTTCTCGGTCGCGCGCCCTGTACCCATTCCCCGACTGTGGCCACGAGGGGTGATTCTGTCAGGTTGCGGCGAGGTCGCGCAGTGCGGCTCGGTCGGGCTTGCCCGTGGGTAGATACGGGATCGCACCGAGACGCACCCAGGTACGAGGCACGGCGGCGCGGCCCAGATGTTCGAGGACGAGTGCCGCCAGTGACTCGTTATCGTCGCCGCGCTGCCCGTCGTCGCTGCGGGGCACGATGTAGGCCGTGAGTCGCTGGCCCCAGGCCTCATCGATGGTGGCCAAGACGCAGGCCTCGCTCACGATCGTGGCGAGCAAGTCCTCGATCGCCGACACCGCGACATTCGTGCCGCCCACCTGAACGATGTCGTCGATGCGCCCTTCGATCGTCAGCCGGGTGCCGTTCAACCTGCCGACGTCGTTGGTCACATGTCCTCCCGACACGAACGCCTCGGCGGTGGCCTCATCGTCGGCGAGGTAGCCGCGGGCGATCGTGGGGCCGGTGATCACGATGCGCCCGAGGCCGGTCGGATCCACATCCAGCAGGGAGGCCGTGACGCCGTCGAGAGGAATGCCGTCATAGAAGGCCCCGCCGCATGTTTCCGTCATGCCGTAGGTCGTGACGACGGCGATGTGGGCCGCCTCTAGCCGCGCGAGCAGGTGTGGTGCGGTGCGGGCACCGCCCAATAGAACCGCGTCGAAACCCTGGAGTGCGGCCAGCCCGTCGGGATCATCGAGCAGGAGCGCGGCCTGGGCCGGCACGAGTGCGGTGTAGCCGGGGAGTGAGGGATCCAGGCGCCACGCCGCGTCCGCGAAAGCGCGCGGCTCGAATGGTGCCGCGCCGCCCACCGAGGCCAGCACCACGGGGTCGACCTGGGCGAGAAGTGAGCGAATGAGTACTTGCAGTCCCGCTATCCCGGTCACGGGCAATGCCAGCAGCCAGGAGCCGGGCCCCCCGAGCCGGTCATGGGTCGACCGTGCCGATGCGAGTAGCGCTGCGGAATCGAGCATGACGCCGTGGGCGTTCCCGGTGGACCCACTCGTTCCGAGCACGACCGCGATGTCGGTATCCACCGGAGCCCTGGTGACGATGGTTCGCGCGCGCACCGCGTGGGCCTCGGTCCCCGCAGGGGCGATCCCGAGAGCCGGCCCGCGCCCCGCAAGTGCGTCAGGCAGCAGCGCGTTCACCTGAGCCACACCTGCGGCCCCTGGCTCGACCGCGACGAGTAGCACCTCGCGCGCCCCACGCTGCCCCATCACACCCCGCAGCCTAGGGTTTGCGGTGAATGTGCCCTAGGCGGCCTTAGAGGCCGCTCAGGTTCCCCAATGACGGGGACGATCGCCGCTGAGAGGACACCCGTGGGCTCGCGCACCGGCATGACGCCGCAGCTCGCCCGGGCCGGCATCGAGGACGCGGTCGCGTTCGCGCTCCCGCTCACCCGACGATTTCGAGGCACCGAGCTGCGCGAGGGCGTGCTGCTGCGGATCGGCGACCGCTGGGGTGAGTGGACTCCCTTCCCTGAGTACGACGACGCGACTGCCGCACGCTGGCTCGTCGGCGCTCTTGAGGCAGCGCGAGGGGAGTGGCCTGCGGCCCGACGCGACCACGTCGAGGTCAATGCGATCGTCCCGGCCCTTGCTCCGGAATCGGTCACCGAACTCGTCACGGATGCGGTCACGGTCGACGGCTGTACCACGATCAAGGTGAAGGTCGGCGAACGCGGGCAGGCCTTCGACTCAGATGTGGCGAGGGTCTCGGCCGTGCGTGCGGCTCTCGATGACTGCGGAGCGGCCGACGGCCGAATCCGTATCGACGTCAACGGGGCATGGACTCTGGAGCAGGCCATCGAACGGCTCGCGGTACTCGACGATCTCGCCGGTGGGCTCGAGTACGCCGAGCAGCCCTGTGCGACGCTCGAAGAGATGACCTCGCTGCGAAGCAGAACCCACGTCCGACTCGCGGTTGACGAGGGGGTTCGTCTGGCGCCCCGCCTCGCTGGCGGCGACGGCGATCTCGCCGAGAGAGTCCGCGCTGCGGCTGATGTCCTGATCCTGAAGGCGATCCCACTCGGGGGTGTGAGCCGTGCACTCGCGATCGCACTCGCAGTGGGCCTCCCCGTCACCGTGAGCGGGGCACTCGACTCCAGCGTCGGGCTCTCGGCCGGCCTCGCGCTGGCGGGGGCGCTGCCCGATCCGCCGCTTGCGTGTGGATTCGGCACGGGTCGGCTTCTCGCGGCCGACCTCGCTGGGCAGACGGCAGTGCCCGTGGACGGCAGACTGTCGGTCGTGCGCCACGAACCCGACCCCGACTCATTGCGAGCCGCTCATCAGCGAATTGGCGCCGAGCGGGCGCGCTGGTGGCTCGAGCGCCTGCAACGATCCCTCGCCTCCACGTCAACGGGAGATCACTCATGAACCCATCCACTGCCATGGCCCGCGTCATCGTCGACGAGTTGGTCTGCGGCGGCGTCGCCGAGGTGGTTCTCTGCCCGGGAAGTCGCAGTGCGGCTTTGGCGATCGCACTCGCGGATGCCGATGCGCGCGGTGATCTCCGCCTCCACGTGCGGATCGACGAACGCAGTGCTGGCTTCCTCGCACTCGGTCTGGCCAAGGTCAGCCGCGAGCCCGTCGCCATGGTGACCACCAGCGGAACGGCGGTCGCAAACTTGGTGCCCGCGATGGTCGAGGCCTCCTACTCGGGCGTCCCGCTGATCGCGATCACGGCTGACCGGCCTGCAGAGCTCCGCGACACCGGCGCGCACCAGACCATCGATCAGGTGAAATTCTTCGGTGACCGTGTCCGGTGGTCTCACGACATGGCCGTCGCTGAGCCGCGGCTTGGCCAGGTGCGCTACTGGCGGTCGGTGGTTGCGCGCGCGATCGCGGTGAGTGCTGAGTCCTCGAACAGTGGCCCCGTCCATCTCAATGTCGCGTTTCGCGATCCACTCGTGCCCGACGACGACCAGAACTGGGTGGAGCCCCTCGGGCTCGCGCCACTCGGAAGTGATCCGAACGAGCGCCTGCCGATTGCTGCCGACGCCCGTCTGGCCATGGCGGCCTCGCAGCCACTCGACGAAGTTCTCGGAATGCTGCTCGGGCCCAACTCCGACACTGACCCGGACCGCATCGTGCCCACGCGCGGGGTGGTGGTTGTGGGGGATGTCCTCGATGTCGAGAGTAGCGATGCCGCCGTCGCCCTCGCAGAATCGTGCGGATGGCCGCTGTTCAGCGAGCCAAGTGGTAACGCGCGAAGCGGCGACACCGCCCTCGCTCACGGGCCTCTTCTGCTTGCCGACGCCGTGTTTCGAGAGGCGCATCGCCCTGAGATCGTCGTCTGCGTCGGCATGCCGGGACTCTCGAGGCCGGTGCTGGCGATGATCCGAGACGCTCC
Source organism: Actinomycetota bacterium (assembly GCA_009697815.1). Taxonomy (GTDB): domain Bacteria; phylum Actinomycetota; class Actinomycetes; order S36-B12; family CAIYMF01; genus Longivirga. Next base: position 27,168 of record WLRQ01000001.1, on the reverse strand, counting down.
GATGGTCGTGGTCGCTGACGAGCGTGACGCGGTTCGACGCCCGGACCCCACTCGCGGAGCGACTGTGTTCGTCTCCGTCGTCCCCGAGCCCCCGTCGGCCTACGACGCTTACGACGACTCCTGGCTCGACTCCTGGCTCGCGGCGGACGCGCGAGCGTCACTCGCAGTGTCCAAGCGCCTCGACGACGCGTCCGGGCTGACCGGCCCTGACGTCGCTCGCACCTTGTGGGACGTCCTCGATTCGAGCACGTTGCTTCTCGTCGCGTCGTCGTGGCCGGTGCGGCACCTCGAAGCATTCGCCCGGGTCCGCGAGAGCGAGGAAGCGCCGTTCGTGATCGGCAACCGTGGCGCCTCGGGGATCGATGGACTCGTCTCGACAGCGTGGGGTGCGGCGCTTGCTCACCAATCGGCGCGTACCACCCTGCATGTCGACGAGGACGGCGACACCGATGTCGTGAGTGTGACAGGGGGAACCGCCTACGCACTCTTGGGTGATCTGGCATTCCTCCACGACCACAACGGACTTGTGGTGGGCGACGATGAGCCTCGCCCTGATCTCGTGATCGTGGTGGTCGACAACGACGGCGGGGGAATCTTCGGCCAACTCGAGCAGGCGGGCACCGAGCATTTCGAGCGGGTGTTCGGCACTCCATTGGGGCTCGACCTCGCTGCAGTCGCGAAGGCAGCGGCAGTCGACGGAGTCGCTGTGGTCTCCGACGTCACGTCATTGGTTACCGCACTCGACGACGCGACGGCCGCCGGCAGTGTTCGGGTCATCATCGCGAAGGTGGGCGATCGGGCGTCGGAGGCCCAACTACTGCGCGATATCGCGGTGGACGTGTCGGTAGCGCTGCGTGATCTCGACGCAAACGCAGGCACGTCCTCTGATCTCACGGTCGACCTCGAGGTGAACGCGCTCGACTCGAGTGATCTCGATGCGAGCGATTGAACGGACCGCGTCGCCGGCCCCTCGCCCGACAATCCGTCAGTACATAGTGGTGTCAGAGCGGCTCGAGCACTCCACGCATCGCTCGGAATTTTGCCTGCGATTCGGCGAGTTCGTCGTCAGGGTCTGATCCTGCGACGAGTCCACAGCCAGCGAAGAGTCGCAGGCGTCGATCACTCTCGATCGCGGCGCAACGGAGCGCGATGCCGAACTCGCCGTCGCCGCGTGAGTCCATCCACCCGACGGGGCCGGCGTAGCGGCCGCGGTCCATACCCTCGAGCTCGCGGATGACCGCGAATGCGCGCTCGGTGGGGGTGCCGCACACCGCGGCAGTGGGGTGGAGCGATGCAGCGAGCGCAAGAACCGGGGCGCCGTCGGCCAGCACCCCGGACACGTCGGTGGCCAGGTGTTGCACATTCGCGAGACGCAAGAGCCGCGGAGTGCTGGGGACGTCGAGGTCGGTGCAGTGGGTGGCCAGAGCCAGCGCCACAGACTGCACGGCGTATTCATGCTCGGCATGGTCTTTCGGAGACTCAAGGAGTGCCGAGGCGAGCGAGGCATCCGACGAGGCGTCCGAGGAGCGTCGGACCGTGCCCGCGAGGACCCGCGAGGTGACACTGTCGCCCATCCGGCGCACGAGCATTTCGGGGGTGGCGCCGATGAGGCCGTCGACGGAAAAAGTCCAGCAGTTCGGGAACCGGGACGCCAAGGTCGTGAGCAGGTAGCGCGGGTCTATCGGGCTGTCGGCGGTGGCGATCACGTCGCGGGCGAGTACCACTTTGTCGAGTTCGCCCTTGCCGATGCGGCCCACGGCCTCGCCGACCGCGGTTTGCCATTCGGGAACTGAGAGCGACCCCTCCGTGTAGGTCACGCCTGTGGGCGCGGGGGGCACGGCGGTGGGATGGCCGAGCGCGGCCAGGGTTTCGGCGACCGCATGCGCGGCTTCTCCCGAGGATGCGGCGACGACGGTGAGCCAGGTGATGCCACCCCGACGGCCGATCACGATCTTCGGCACGACGACGACCGACGAGCCGGGCTGGGAGTCGAAGGCGAAGGAGGCGAATGCCACGGGCCCTGTGCCCGGCAGGTCGATGTCGTCCTCGGCATCTGCGCTGGAGAGCCACTGTGACCACCACCGCTGGGCACGGGAGAAGCGCTCGGCGCCGCCAATCTCCAGACGCGCCGCCTCTCCCCATCCGACGAGGCCTGAGTCCTCGCCGTCGTCATCAGTGGTGACCCACGACATCGTTGTGACGGTGCGAGGCAGCAGGGATAGCAGGGCTCGGGAGCTGAGGGCGCTGGGAAGGCCAACCGTGCGGATCGTCGCCGGAAGTCCGTTCACGGGGGACGACGCGATGTGCACGTGCCCCAGGCTAGGCGCCCGGGCCGTGGTCGGCAGCCCGACGGCGTCGTACGTGGCGCACATCTCTTTGGCAGGTGTCTGGTGCCGTGGTTCCCTCCGGGTTCCACGGGTCGCCTGGGAGCCGCTCGCGGGTGGCGATAGAGTACGGCTGTCTTCGTGAACTAATTCACAAGCGCACGCGCGAGCCGTCCGTACCCCGAGGATCCTTGACCCCGTGAGCACAGTGCCGAGCCAGTCGACCCAGTCGACCCCGCGAACCTCAGAGACCGACGCCGACGTCATCGTTGTGGGCGCCGGCCCCGCCGGTGCGGCCACGGCCTACCACCTCGCCCAGCGTGGGCTGGACGTCCTAGTGCTGGAGAAGACGGCGTTCCCTCGCGAGAAGGTGTGCGGCGACGGCCTCACCCCCCGCGCCGTCAAGCAGCTCGTCGAGATGGGTATCGACACCGGCCCCGAGAACGGTTGGGCCCACAATGTCGGTCTTCGGATCATCGGGGGAGGCCACCGCCTCGAGATGCCCTGGCCTGATCTCGCAAGCTTCCCCAACTACGGACTCACCCGAACCCGCAAGGACTTCGACGAGGTCCTGGCCCGAGCGGCCCAGAAGGCCGGCGCACGTGTCCTCGAGCGCACCTCGGTCGCGGGCCCAGTGCGCGATGACCGCACCGGTCGCATCGTGGGCGTCACGGCACGCACCACCGACGCCGACGGCACCAAGCACGACGTCGTCACCTATCGAGCGCCGATCGTGGTGGCGGCCGATGGCAACTCCAGTCGGCTCTCGGTTGCGTCGGGACGTGAGCGCCTGGAGAACCGGCCGATGGGTGTGGCCGTCCGTACCTACTACACGAGCCCATTCACCAGTGACGAGTGGCTCGAGAGCCACCTCGAGCTCTGGGACGGAGACAAGCTGCTGCCAGGGTATGGCTGGGTCTTCGGGCTCGGCGATGGCACCGTGAACGTCGGGCTCGGCATCCTCGACTCCAGTCCCGCGTTCGGCAAGGTCGACTACCGGGCCCTGCTTCAGCGGTGGGTCGATCGGGCGGCGCCCGAGTACGGCTTCTCCGAGGAGACCCGCACGGAGCCCGTCCGTGGAGCCGCTCTCCCGATGGCGTTCAATCGCAAGCCCCACTACGCCGACGGTCTCCTGCTCGTCGGTGATTCCGCGGGCATGGTGAACCCGTTCAATGGCGAGGGGATCGCCTACGCAATGGAGTCCGGCCAACTCGCGGCCGAGGTCATGGCCCAGGCCTTGCGGCGCCCGACCGCCTACTCTCGTGAGAAGGCTATGGCGGATTACCCGCGTCGGCTCAAGGCCGAGTACGGCGGCTACTACACGCTCGGCCGCATCTTCGTGAAGATGATCGGCAATCCCGAAATCATGCGGCTGGCAACGCAAAAGGGCCTCTCTCACCCGATGTTGATGAAGTTCACCATGACGATGCTGTCCAACCTGAGGGATCCGCGGGGCGGCCAGGTGGTCGACCGGCTGGTGAATGCACTTGCCAAGATCGCCCCGGCGGCCTGAGTCCGGCTCGCGCACGTCACGGGTAGGTCACGGGCACCACAGGTCGCACAGGTAGGCTCTGCACGGTTTCTCCGAGGGAAAGGCACCACAGTGGGCGAGGTCTACCTGCCGATCCTGGTGCTCGGCATCCTAGGTATCGCCTTCGCGGTGTTCTCCGTCGCGGCCCCGACCCTGATCGGGCCCCGTCGCTACAACCGCGCACGGCTTGACTCCTACGAATGCGGTATCGACCCCACGCCCCAGCCGATCGGCGGTGGCCGCTTCCCGATCCGCTACTACCTCACGGCGATGCTCTTCATCATCTTCGACATCGAGATCGTCTTCCTCTACCCGTTCGCGGTGGCCTTCGACCAACTGCGCCTTTTCGGCTTGCTCGAGATGGCGCTGTTCATCGTCACCGTGCTCGTGGTCTACGGATATGTCTGGCGCCGTGGAGGGCTGGAATGGGACTGATCGGTCGCACCACCACAGACCCCGCACGTCGAGCACACGGACAGGAGGGCTAGCACATGGGTCTCGAGGAGAACCTCCCCAGCGGCGTGCTGCTCACGACCGTCGAGAAACTGGCCGGGTACGCACGTGCCGGATCCATGTGGCCGGCGACATTCGGTCTTGCCTGTTGCTCGATCGAGATGATGGCGTCCGGAGCCGGCCGCTACGACCTTGCGCGCTTCGGCATGGAGGTCTTCCGCGCCTCGCCGCGACAGGCCGACCTCATGATTGTGGCTGGCCGGGTGAGCCAGAAGATGGCCCCTGTGCTGCGTCAGATCTATGACCAGATGCCTGACCCTAAGTGGGTTCTGGCCATGGGTGTGTGCGCCTCCAGCGGCGGCATGTTCAACAACTACGCGATCGTCCAGGGCGTCGACCACGTCGTCCCGGTCGACATGTACCTCCCGGGCTGCCCGCCGCGGCCGGAGATGCTCCTCGATGCGATCTTGAAAATTCACGACAAGGTGCGCGCCACGAAGCTCGGCGTCAACCGCGACAACGAGATCACCGAGCTCGAGGAGGCCGCGATGGCCGCCACCCCGACCTCGAGCATGAAGGGTCTACTGCGGTGACCGACTCCCAGGAGACCGCCGCCGTCGTACCCGCGGGTGTCACGACCATTCCAGTCGTCGATGTCCGCAGCGGCATGTTCGGCGGCTCAGGCAGTGGTGACACCTCCGGCTATGGCGGTCTCATCCGCACGATCGAGATGCCTGCGCCCACCGCGCGTCCGTTCGGCGGTTGGTTCGACGAGGCGGCCGACGAGCTCGACCTCGCCCTCGCCGACGACGGGCTCAGTCTCGCCCTCGCAGTCGAGCATGTCGTCGTCGACCGCAACGAGATCACCTTCCACGTACGCGCCGAGCACTTGCTGGCGTTCGTCAGCCGTCTGCGCGACGAGCCGGCGCTGCGGTTCGAGATCTGCACTGGCGTTTCGGGCGTCCACTACCCGCAGCAGGCCGGTCGCGAACTGCACGCGGTGTGGCACTTCCTGTCGATCACGCACAACCGCCGCGTGCGCGTCGAGGTGTCAGTGCCCGAGTCGCACCCACATGTGCCGAGCATCGTGTCGGTCTATCCCGCCGACGACTGGCACGAGCGCGAGGCCTTCGACATGTTCGGCATCGTCTTCGACGATCACCCCGGGCTCACGCGCATCCTCATGCCGGACGACTGGCCGGGCCACCCCGGGCGCAAGGACTACCCGCTCGGCGGGATCCCGGTCGAGTACAAGGGTGCGACGATCCCGCCGCCCGACGAGCGGAGGTCCTACTCCTGATGGCCGATGTCACCTACGAGACGTCCTACGACGACCTCGTCAATGAGCCTCCTCTCGCGCAAGCTAGCGACGCGTATGCGGGTGCCTACGACACCACCGAAGGCCGTGTCTTCACCGTCATCGGTCAGGACTGGGACTCCGTGCTCGCCCCCGACGAGGGTGAGAAGGAGCGCATCGTCGTCAACATGGGGCCGCAGCACCCCTCCACCCACGGCGTCCTACGCCTGATCCTCGAGCTCGAGGGTGAGACCGTCACCGAGGCTCGATGCGGCATCGGCTATCTCCACACCGGGATCGAGAAAAACCTCGAGTACCGCACCTGGACTCAGGCAGTCGCCTATGTCACGCGCATGGACTACCTCGCGCCGTTGGCCAACGAGGCCGGGTATGTCCACGCCGTGGAGAAACTCCTCGGGATCGTCGACGACATCCCGGCTCGCGCGAACCTCATCCGGATCATCACACTCGAGCTCAACCGGATCACCTCGCACCTGGTGTGCCTGGCCACGGGTGGCTTCGAGATGGGCGCGCTCACAGCCATGACCAACGGGTTCCGCGATCGCGAACTTGTCATGGACCTTCTGGAGATGATCACCGGCCTTCGGATGAACCATGCGTACATCCGCCCCGGAGGCGTCGCGCAGGACCTCCCCGAGGGCGCCGTTGCCGCCATCCGCAAGGTCATGGCCCAGTTGCCCAAGCAACTCGACGGTGTCCCTCGGATGCTCGTCGACAACGGAGTCTGGAAGGACCGCACCTCGGGCATCGGCTACCTCGACCTCGCGGGCTGCATGGCATTGGGTATCACCGGGCCCGTCCTTCGTTCCGCGGGGCTGCCTTACGACGTCCGCAAGGCTCAGCCGTACTTCGGCTACGAGAAGTTCGACTTCGACGTCCCCACCACCGACACCTGTGACGTGTACGGACGCTTCCTGGTGCGGCTCGAGGAGATCAACCAGTCGATCCGGATCGTGCTGCAGGCGCTCGACATGCTCGAGCCCGGTCCGGTGATGGTGGCCGACAAGAAGATCGCCTGGCCTTCGCAGTTGGCCATTGGCGCAGACGGCATGGGCAACTCCCTCGAGCACATCCGCCACATCATGGGCGAGTCGATGGAAGCTCTCATTCATCACTTCAAGCTCGTCACTGAGGGCTTCAAGGTGCCCGCGGGCCAGGTCTACTCCGCGACCGAGGCACCGCGAGGTGAGCTCGGTGTGCACATCGTCAGCGATGGTGGCACCCGCCCGTACCGGGTCCACTTCCGCGACCCGTCGTTCAACAACCTCCAGGCCACCGCGGCAATGTGCGAGGGCGGCCAGGTCGCCGATGTCATCGGTGCCGTGGCGTCGATCGACCCGGTGATGGGTGGAGTGGACAGGTGAGGGCCGCGGAGCATGCGGAGCGGCCCGAGCGGCTCCACGAGAATCAGGGTGGAGTGGACAGGTGAGGGCCGCGGAGCATGCGGAGCGGCCCGAGCGGCTCCACGAGAATCAGGGTGGAGTGGACAGGTGAGGGCCGCGCGATCGCTGGCCACCGACGACCGCACTCGAATGGATGATGCGACATGGCACTGACGGAGCAGACCCGCGCCGACGCGGTCGATCTCGCGGGGCGTTATCCGCAGAGCCGTTCGGCGCTGTTGCCGATGCTGCATCTCGTCCAGTCGGCTGAGGGCACGGTCACAGCCGATGGCATCGCACTGTGTGCCGACGTCATTGGGCTCACCACGGCCGAGGTCGCAGCAGTCGCGACGTTCTACACGATGTACAAGCGACACAAGGTGGGGCGCGTCCACGTCGGTGTCTGCACCAACACCTTGTGCGCTGTTCTCGGCGGCGACGCGATCTGGTCGGCCGTGTCCGAACGCCTCGGTGTGGGTCATGACGAAGTCAGCGCCGACGGAGCCGTCTCGCTTGAGCGCATCGAATGTCAGGCCGCGTGCACCAACGCACCGGTCATGACCGCCAACTGGGAGTTCCTCGACGACATGGATGTCCCCCGCGCACTCGAGGTGATCGCCAAACTCCAAGCGGGAGAAGAGGTCCACTCCACTCGCGGACCGCGGATCGGAACATTCGAGGAGGTCGAACGCGCACTCGCGGGCTTCCCCGATGGCCTCGCTGGCGAGGGGCGCAACGACGACAAGATGCTCGCCGGGCTCACCTATGCCAAGGCCCACGGAATGTCGGCTCCGCCTGGACCAGCGGCATCACCTCTCGCCGCGGGCGCGGCCTCGAAGACGGAGGCCTGAGACATGGCGTTGACCCCGATCCTCACCGCCCACTGGGACGAGCCCGATTCCCACACCATCGGCGGCTACCGCCGTCACGGCGGCTACGACATGGTTCCGGTGTCCCTCGGTGTGCATCCCGACGAGGTGATCGCACTCGTCAAGGAGTCCGGTCTCCGCGGTCGTGGTGGCGCAGGCTTCCCCACCGGTATGAAGTGGGGCTTCGTGCCCCAGAACGACGGTAAACCGCACTACCTCGTGGTCAACGCTGATGAGTCCGAGCCGGGTGCCTGCAAGGACATCCCACTCATGCTCGCCAACCCGCACTCCCTGGTCGAGGGATGTATCCACGCGGCCTATGCGATCCGCGCGAACCACGCCTTCATCTACATCCGCGGCGAGGTTCCTCACGCCGTGCGTCGGGTCACCGCCGCTGTCGCCGAGGCTTATGCGGCAGGTTTCCTGGGCAAGGACATCCTCGGGTCTGGCTTCGATCTCGACATTGTCGTGCACTCCGGCGCGGGTGCCTATATCTGCGGCGAGGAGACAGCGCTGCTCGACTCCCTCGAGGGCCGTCGCGGGCAACCGCGCCTCAAGCCGCCCTTCCCGGCGGTGGCAGGCCTCTACGCGTCGCCCACGGTGATCAACAACGTTGAGACCATCGCGAACATCCCGACGATCATTCGTAACGGCGCTGACTGGTTCAAGCAGTTCGGCACTGAGAAGTCCCCTGGCTTCAAGCTCTTCGCGGTGTCGGGTCACGTCGAGCGGCCCGGGATCTACGAAGCCTCGTTAGGAACGACGATGCGCGAGCTCCTCGAGTACGCGGGTGGCGTGCGTGCGGGCCACGAACTCAAGTTCTGGATCCCGGGCGGGTCGAGCGTTCCGATGCTCCTTCCCGAGCACCTCGACACCCCGCTCACCTACGAGGACATGGCCGGGCTGGGCACGATGCTCGGCACCGGCACTCCGATGGTCTTCGACGAGACCACGAGTGTGGTGCGCGCCATCAGCCGGTGGATGCACTTCTACAAGCATGAGTCCTGCGGTAAGTGCACCCCGTGCCGCGAGGGAACCTTCTGGCTCGAGCAGATGTTGGAGCGCTTCGAGGCGGGCACGGCCATCGAGGCCGACATCGAGACCGTCGACGAGATCTGCAAGCAGATCGCCGGGCGCTCGTTCTGCGCACTCGGTGATGCGGCCGCCACGCCGTACGCCCCGGCGCTGAAGTACTTCCGCGAGGAGTTCCTCGCGGGAACCCACACATCGGCCGACGAGCTCTTCGATCCGGTCGCCGCCACCGTCTTCGCGGGAGCCGCAGCGCGATGACCATCACCACTCCGGGCGTCTCGCCCGTCACCGTCACCTCGGGTATCACCCTTTCTGTCGACGGCGTCGACATCACCGTGCCGAAGGGCACCCTGGTGATCCGTGCCGCCGAGCAGCTCGGAGTTGAGATCCCTCGGTTCTGTGATCACCCGCTGCTCGCTCCGGTGGCCGCCTGCCGCATGTGTCTCGTCGAGATCGAGGGACAGCCCAAGCCGCAGCCGGCCTGCGCCGTCACCGTGGCCGAGGGCATGAAGGTGCGCACCCAGGTGACGTCGGAGCTGGCCGAACAGGCACAGCAGGGCGTGATGGAGTTCCTCCTGATCAACCACCCCCTCGACTGCCCCGTGTGCGACAAGGGCGGCGAGTGCCCGCTGCAGAACCAGGCCCTGTCCCACGGCCGTGCCGAGTCTCGGTTCACTGGGGTCAAGCGCACCTTCCCGAAGCCGATCAACGTCTCGGCGCAGATCCTGCTCGACCGTGAACGTTGCGTCTCGTGCGCTCGTTGCACGCGATTCGCCGACGAAATCGCAGGCGATCCGTTCATCGACCTCCTTGAGCGGGGCGCCAAGCAGCAGGTCGGCACATCCAGCGACCAGCCGTTCGACTCCTACTTCTCGGGCAACACCGTGCAGATCTGTCCGGTGGGTGCGCTCACGAGCGCGAAGTACCGGTTCCGTTCACGTCCGTTCGACTTGATCTCCACACCGACGGTATGCGAGCACTGCGCATCCGGCTGTGGCCTGCGCACCGACGTGCGCCGGTCCACCGTTCTGCGGCGCCTCGCATGGGATGAGCCCGCGGTGAACGAGGAGTGGAACTGCGACAAGGGCCGGTTCGCTTTCGGCTATGCGGCCGAGGGTCGGCTCACACACCCGATGGTCCGCGACGAGTCCGGCGAACTCGTGGTGGCATCGTGGCCCGAGGCGATGTCGATTGCGGCTGCTGGCCTTCGCAGGGCCGGATCGCGCACCGCAGTCCTGACCGGAGGACGTCTCACTCTCGAAGACGCCTACTCCTATTCCAAGTTCGCACGCTCGGTACTGGGCACCGACGATGTCGACTTCCGCTCGAGGCCGTCATCGGCCGAGGAGATCGAGTTCCTCGCGGCGCTGGTCGCGGGGAAGCCCGTGGGTCCGACATACGCCGAACTCGAGTCCGCACCAGTAGTCGTCCTGGCCGGGCTCGATGCCGAGGATGAGTCGCCGATGGTGTTCCTTCGCCTTCGCAAGGGAGCACGTCTCACCGGCGTGAAGGTGTTCACGGTCGCTCCCTTCGCCTCCGCAGGTGTCGCGAAGGTCAACGGACGCGTCTTGACGGCGGTGCCTGGCGCCGAGGCGGCCGTTCTCGACTCACTTGCCGACGAAGTTTCCGGCGCACGGGACGAGAATCGCCTCGAGGCCGCGCGACTCCTGCGCGAACCTGGCGCAGTACTCCTCGTCGGAGAGCGTCTCGCGCAGTCGCCCGGCGCACTCTCCGCTGCGGCCCGTGTGGCCAAGGCCACTGGGGCAGCCCTGGGCTGGGTGCCTCGTCGTGCAGGTGAACGTGGAGCCCTCGACGCTGGTGCCATCGCCGGCCTGCTTCCGGGTGGACGTCCGATCACCTCGGATGCTGCTCGACGCGAGGCCGCCGCGGTATGGGGCGTCGACCCGGCGTCCCTTCCTGGTTCTCCCGGAAGGGACCTCGGCGCCGTGGTCGCGGCCGTCAATGCCGACACGAAGGCCATCGCGGCTGCCGCAAAGCCCTCCGACGTGGTGCGTTCGGTCCAGGCACTCCTCATCGGGGGTGTCGAGGCGAACGACCTCGCCGACCCCGCCGCCTTCGTCGCGGCTCTCGACGCGGTTCCGTTCCTGGTCTCCCTTGAGCAGCGGCATTCCGAGGTCACGGCCCGGGCCGACGTCGTGTTGCCGGTTGCGGCGGTCGCTGAGAAGGCGGGCACCTTCCTCGACTGGGAGGGACGTCCTCGCGAGTTCGCGCAGGTGTTCCGAGAGGCTCTCACGCTCTCGGACTCACGTGTTCTGGCGATGCTCGCCGCAGAGCTCGACGCCTCGTTTGGCCGTGGCGATATCGCCTCCGTGCGCGGTGAGCTCGCGTCCTTCGGTTCATGGCACGGTGATCGCGCACAGGCCCCGGGGCATGCCCCGCCAGAGGCGCCATCGGTGGGTTCAGACGAGGTTGTGCTGGCCACGTGGCGGCAGCTCCTGGACCGAGGCCTCCTCCAAGAAGGCGACCCGTTCCTCGGAGCGACTGCGCGCGCTGGCGTCGCGCGGATCTCCGCCGCGCGCGCGACGTTGCTCGCGGTAGCGACCGGCGAGGCAGTCACGATCTCCACCGCCACCGGCTCGATCACGCTGCCGGCGTTGGTCACGACGATGCCCGATGACGTGGTCTGGCTTCCGGCCAACTCTGACGGTTCCAATCCCCGTGTCACTCTCGGTGCGGGCCACGGCGACATCGTGCGCATCAGCGGAGGTGTCGTATGAATCCCCTGATCGCCGCGGCCCAGGGCGACCTCACGATCTTCGGCAAGGATCCTTTCTGGCTCGTGCTCATCAAGGCCGTGGTGCTCTTCCTCGCACTCGTCCTGCTGACACTGTTCACAACCTGGTTCGAGCGCCGCGTCGTCGCTCGCATGCAGCAGCGGAGTGGGCCTAACCGTGTCGGGCCGGCAGGGCTGCTCCAGCCCCTCGCCGACGGAATCAAGCTGGCACTCAAGCAGGGGATCTCCCCTGTGAACGCCGACACGGTCATCTACCTCCTGGCGCCGATGATCGCCGCGGCAAGTGCCGTGATGGTGTTCGCGGTGATCCCGGTCGGCCCGGTCGTGAGCATGTTCGGGGTGCAATCGCCCCTGCAGCTCACCGACTTCCCCGTCTCGGTGCTCTACGTCCTGGCGATCGCCTCCGTCGGCATCTACGGCATCGTGCTCGCCGGATGGTCGTCGGGCTCCACCTACTCGCTGCTCGGCGGCTTGCGCTCAAGCGCCCAGATGATCTCTTACGAGATCGCCATGGGGCTCTCCTTCGTTGCGGTCTTCCTCTACGCCGGGTCGATGTCCACCTCGCAGATCGTCGCGGGCCAGACCGACATCTGGTACGCCCTGCCGCTGTGCGTGTCGTTCGTGATCTATCTGATCTCCATGGTGGGCGAGACGAACCGGGCGCCCTTCGACCTCCCCGAGGCCGAGGGAGAACTCGTCGCCGGATTCCACACCGAGTACTCCGGCCTGCGCTGGGCGATGTTCTTCTTGGCCGAGTACGTCAACATGATCAACGTCGCTGCTGTGGCGACCACCCTGTTCCTGGGCGGGTGGCGCGCACCTGCGCCGATCTCCACCGTCTGGCCGGGCGCCAACGAGGGCTGGTGGCCGATCCTGTGGTTCCTCGGCAAGGTGTTCGCGATCCTGTTCGTGTTCGTGTGGCTCCGCGGAACGCTGCCGCGCCTGCGCTACGACCAGTTCATGAAGTTCGGGTGGCGCGTGCTGATTCCGGTCTCGATCCTGTGGATCCTGGCCGTGGCGGCCTTCCGCGGCATCAAGAACGAGTACGGCCTCGATATGCGCACCACGCTGATCGTCATCGGACTCGGCCTTGCGATCGTCGCGGTGATCGCTTTCCTGTTCGACCTGCGTCGTGCGGCTCCCGAGAGCGGGGCTGACGAGGTTTTCGATCCGTTCGCCGGGGGCTACCCGGTGCCACCACTTCCCGGTCAGGAGTTCACCGTGACCCGTCGTGCGAAGGCGACCGTCACCAGCGCGGTGATCGGCGCCGAGGAACTCATTGTGTCCGAGGCACTGGAGGCGCCCCATGAGTGAGGACCAGCGACGGTTCTTCCGGGGCTTCGGTGTCCCGTTCAGCCAGATGTTCAAGCGTGTCACCACCGAGCAGTACCCCGAGGACAAGCGGCCGACGCAGCCGAGGTATCACGGGCGCCACCAGCTCAACCGCTACGCCGATGGCCTCGAGAAGTGCATCGGCTGCGAACTGTGCGCGTGGGCGTGCCCAGCCGACGCGATCTATGTCGAGGGTGCCGATAACACCGAGGTCGAGCGCTTCAGCCCCGGCGAGCGATACGGCCGCGTCTACCAGATCAACTACTTGAGATGTGTCTTCTGTGGTTTGTGCATCGAGGCGTGCCCCACACGGGCGCTCACGATGACAAACGAGTACGAGCTCGCAGATGACACCAGGGCGGCGCTGATCTACGAGAAGCATGACCTCCTCGGGCCGATGCTGACAGGCATGGCCGCACCGCCGCACGCGATGGTGCCGGGCACGACCGACACCGACTACTACCTGGGCAACATCACGCACGCCGTCGCCACACAGGTTGGCGAGGCCGAGGCACGCAGGCTCGGCACCTGGACGGGCCCGCGCGATGACGAGGAGGTCACGGCATGAGCGCAGTCTCCGGCCTCGCGGTCGCCGCGGTCAGCACCGTCGAGACCTCAGGCAACACGGGTGAGAACCTCGTGTTCTGGGTGTGCGCGATCATCTCGGTCGTCGGCGCGCTGGGGATGTTGTTCTCGCGTCGGGCCGTTCACAGTGCACTGTTCATCGCCTCCACGATGATGGCGCTCGCTGTGCTCTACGTGTCCTTGAATGCGCAGTTCCTCGGGATGACCCAGATCGTCGTGTACACGGGCGCAGTCATGATGCTGTTCTTGTTCGTCTTGATGATCGTCGGTGTCGACACGTCCGACTCCCTCGTCGAGACGATCAAGGGTCAGAGACTCGCATCCGTCCTGTTTGCGCTGGCGTTCGCTGCACTGCTCATCGCAGGTATCGGCGCAGGGCTAACACACCCGGCGGTCGGCCTCGACGCTGTGAACGCCGTCGACGGCGGCAACGTCCAGGGCATCGCGCACCTTGTGTTCGGTCGGTACCTCTTCGCCTTCGAGGCCACGTCCGCCCTACTGATCACCGCGGCACTGGGCGCAATGGTTCTGGCACATCGCGAGCGCCACACTCCGCGCAAGGGGCAGCAAGAACTCTCGCGTGACCGCGTGCGCTCCGGAAGCCCGCAGAACCTGCCGGGCCCAGGTGTCTACGCGCGACACAATGCTGTTGGCACCCCGGCGCTGCTGCCGGACGGCACTCCCACAGACCGCTCCGTCCCGGAGCCGTTGCGCGGTGTGAGCGCCGCCTTCACGCCCAATCCGCAGGATTCGGCGAGGGTCAACGCCTTGGCCGCAGGTCTCGCCGCTGGAGCCGGTACCGACGAGGAGTCCCAGTCGTGAACCCGAGCAACTATCTCTACCTCTCGGCGGTGCTCTTCGCCATTGGGGCACTCGGCGTGCTCGTTCGCCGAAACGCGATCGTGGTGTTCATGTGCGTCGAACTCATGCTCAACGCCTGCAACCTCGCGTTCGTGTCCTTCTCGAGGGTTCACGGCAATCTTGACGGACAGGTGATTGCCTTCTTCGTGATGGTGGTTGCCGCGTCCGAGGTCGTGGTGGGTCTCGCGATCATCATGACGATCTTCCGCACCCGCCGGTCGGCTTCGGTCGACGAAGCCAACCTGCTCAAGTACTAGAGGGGTCCGACAACGTGTCCACGTTCTCAGGCGCGCTCACCCACGCCGCCGACGTCGCGCCTGCGGCGGTCGCGGCGAGTGGGCTGTTCTCGCTGACCTGGCTCCTGATCGGCTTCCCCCTCGCGGGCGCGGCCGTCCTCCTGCTGTGGGGCCGCCGGAGTGACAAGTGGGGCCACTGGCTCGGCGTCCTCGCCTCGGCAGCCTCCTTCGTCGTCGCGGTGGTGCTTTTCTTCGGAATGCTCGGACAGGCCGACGACTCGCGCACCGTGCGCCAGCACCTGTTCGACTGGATCGCTGTTGGCACGTTCAACGTTCCGTTCGACCTTCGCCTCGATCAGCTTTCGATCACCTTCGTGTTGCTGATTACCGGAGTGGGCACGCTGATCCACATCTACTCCGTCGGCTATATGAGCCACGATCCGGAGCGCCGCAAGTTCTTCGGCTACCTCAACCTGTTCGTGGCCTCGATGCTGCTGCTGGTGCTCGCTGACAACTTCCTCTTGCTCTATGTCGGCTGGGAGGGTGTGGGCCTGGCCTCGTACCTGCTCATCGGCTTCTGGTTCGTCAAGCAGAGCGCGGCGGTCGCCTCCAAGAAGGCATTCATCGTCAACCGTGTTGGCGATCTCGGACTCTCGCTCGCGGTCATGCTGATGTTCATCACCTTCGGATCGGTCACCTTCGACGGTGTGTTCGCGCAGGCCGGTTCAGCCAGCGAATCTTCGCTCACCTGGATTGGCCTCGCCCTTCTACTCGGAGCCTGCGGTAAGTCGGCGCAGTTCCCCTTGCAGTCTTGGCTTCTCGATGCCATGGAGGGCCCCACCCCCGTATCAGCGCTGATCCACGCGGCCACGATGGTCACGGCTGGCGTTTACCTCATCGTGCGTTCCAACGCGATCTTTAACGCCGCGCCCACCGCGCAGACAGTGGTGGTCATCGTCGGCGCGATCACACTGCTGATGGGTGCGATCATCGGATGCGCCAAGGACGACATCAAGAAGGCCCTCGCTGGCTCAACGATGAGTCAGATCGGCTACATGATCCTCGCGGCCGGACTTGGTCCGGTCGGATACGCCTTCGCGATCTTCCACCTTGTCGTCCACGGCTTCTTCAAGGCTGACATGTTCTTGGGCGCCGGTTCGGTCATGCATGCGATGAATGATCAGGTGGGCATGCGCCGGTTCGGCACGATCCGATCGTGGATGATCGTCACCTGGATCACGTTCGGTGCGGGCTATCTCGCCATTTTGGGGATCCCGCCCTTCGCGGGGTTCTACTCCAAGGACCGCATCATCGAGGCCGCATTCAGCCGCGGCATCGTGGTCGGACTCGTGACGGTGATCGGTGCCGGCATCACGGCCTTCTACATGACCCGCCTTTTCGTCATGACATTCCACGGCAAGAAGCGCTGGACTGATGATGTCCATCCGCACGAGTCCCCGTCGATCATGGTCGTG
The DNA here is from genome assembly GCA_009697815.1 of Actinomycetota bacterium. GTDB lineage: Bacteria > Actinomycetota > Actinomycetes > S36-B12 > CAIYMF01 > Longivirga. The sequence continues at coordinate 11,015 of WLRQ01000001.1, read as the reverse complement.
CCGATGGCGATCCTCGCGGTGCTCTCGGCCCTCGGCGGATTCCTCCTGGCCTACAACAACGCGATCTTCGAGTGGCTCGCGCCGGTCACCGGCTTCGAGGAGCCACACCTGGCCATCTCCTCGTTGGGCATGGAGGGCATCAGCCTCGTCGTCGTGATCGCAGGCGCTGCCCTGGGCTGGTTCCTCTACGACCGCCGCCCAGTGGCCGAGATCGCCCCCGCAGGCAACTTCCTCACGCGCGCGGCCAGAGCAGACCTCTATGGCGATGCCGTCAACGAGGCTGTCTTCATGCGTCCGGGCCAGTACCTGACCCGGTCGCTCGTCTGGGTCGACCAGCGGGTCGTCGACGGTGCCGTCAATGGCGTTGCCGCAACAATCGGGGGGCTGTCGGGCCGCGCACGTCGCATGCAGACCGGCTTCACCCGCTCGTACGCGTTGTCCATGCTCGGTGGAGCCGCACTCGTGGTCGCCGCCCTCGTTCTGGTGAGGCTGTAGCAGTGACGACCTTTCCCTGGCTCTCCGTTCTCGTCGCGGCCCCTCTTGTGGGCGCGATCGTGGTGATGCTCCTTCCCAAGGGCGCCGACAAGTTGGCCAAGCAGGTTGGCCTGGTGCTCTCGGTGCTCGTGTTCGCCCTCACCATCGTGATGGCGCTCAGGTTCGACGCCGGCACGGCGGGCGACTTCCAATTCGGCGTTGCCTACGACTGGATCCCGGCGTTCGGGGTGAAGTTCGCGCTCGGCGTCGACGGCATCTCGCTGGTCCTGATCGCGCTGTCGACGTCGCTCGTGCCGATCGTGCTGCTGGCGGGTTGGAAGGATGTCGACGGCTCACGGGGATCCGTGCGCGGGTACATCGCATTGATCCTCACACTCGAGGCCGCGATGGTGGGTGTGTTCGCCGCCACCGACGTGTTCCTGTTCTACGTGTTCTTCGAGGCCATGCTGGTACCGGTTTACTTCCTGATCGGCCGATATGGCGGCGCGCGTCGCAGTTACGCGGCAATGAAGTTCCTGTTGTACTCGCTTTTCGGCGGGCTCCTGATGCTCGCATCGCTGATTGGGCTGTATGTCGTCTCGGCCCAGATCACGGGTACCGGAACCTTCGACTTCTCGACCCTCGCGGGACTGAGCATCGATCCCACGACCCAGCGTTGGCTCTTCGTCGGGTTCTTCGTCGCGTTCGCGATCAAGGCACCGCTCGTGCCCTTCCACACCTGGCTGCCCGATGCGGCGGCCGAGTCGACCCCGGGCACCGCGGTGCTGCTCGTTGGAGTGCTCGACAAGGTCGGAACGTTCGGGATGCTGCGCTACTGCCTGGAGCTCTTCCCCGACGCGTCTCGCTGGGCGACGCCACTCGTGATCGTCCTTGCCGTCATCGGCATCATCTATGGGGCACTCGTCGCCATCGGGCAGACCGACATCAAGCGGCTCATCGCCTACACGTCCGTCTCGCACTTCGGCTTCATCGCGCTCGGCGTGTTCGTCATGACCTCGCAGGGGCAGAGCGGCTCGAGCCTCTACATGGTCAACCATGGCTTCTCGACTGCGGCCCTGTTCCTCATCGCAGGCTTCTTGATCAGCCGCCGAGGCTCGAGCCTCATTGCCGACTTCGGAGGAGTTCAGAAGGTGGCCCCGATCCTCGCGGGCACCTTCCTCGTGGCGGGCCTGTCATCCCTTGCGCTGCCTGGGCTCTCCAGCTTCGTGAGTGAGTTCCTGGTGCTCGTAGGAACCTTCGAGCGCTACACCTGGGTGGGTGTGATCGCGACGCTGGGCATCGTGCTGGCGGCGATATATGTCCTGTTGATGTACCAACGCACCATGACCGGCCCCACGCCCGATGTGGTGCGCGAGAAGGTCTTCGACCTCAGCGGACGTGAGGTCCTGGCGATCGCGCCTCTCCTCGTCGTCATCGTGGCGCTCGGCTTCTACCCCAAGCCCGTACTCGATGTCGTCAATCCCGCGGTCGCCCGCGTGATGCACGCCGTCAATGCCACTGACCCGCCGCCCCAGGTGGCGCCGGTCGCCGAAGGGACTGCGAAGTGAGCGCGACATTGGCCGTCGTCGGATCCTTCGAGATCCCCACGATCGAGTACGCCGCCCTGGCGCCCATCATGATCGTGATGGGTGCGGCCGTTCTCGCGGTCCTCGTGGAGGCATTCGTCCCCCAGAGATTCCGCAGGGTCACCCAGCTCGTGATCACCTTCGCGTCCCTCGTGGGTGCCTTTGCCATGGTCGTGAAGGCCGGCGGCACCTCGCAGATCGTCGCCATGGGCTCGGTGGCCATCGATGGCCCGACATTGTTCATGCAGGGCTCAATCCTCGTCCTCGCAGCACTCGCGGCCCTCGTCATGGCCGAGCGGCAGGTCGACCCCTCAGGTGACTCCTTCGCACCGAGGGCGTCAGCCCTTCCTGGATCAGCGGACGAGCAGGCCTTCACGAGACTGGGATGGCTCCAGACTGAAATCTGGCCGCTGTTCCTGTTCTGCGTCGGCGGCATGCTGCTGTTCCCGGCCTCGACCGACCTGCTGACGATGTTCGTGGCGCTCGAGGTGCTATCCCTCCCGCTCTACGTGATGGTCGGGCTCGCCCGTCGCCGTCGGCTCCTCTCGCAGGAGGCCGCGCTCAAGTACTTCGTGCTCGGCGCCTTCTCCTCGGCCTTCTTCCTGTACGGCACCGCGCTGCTCTACGGCTTCGCGGGCACCGTGTCGCTCACGGGAATTGCCAATGCCCTGTCCGCAAGTGCTGCCGACAGCGGTCTCGTCGTCACCGGAGTGGCCCTCCTTGCGGTGGGTCTGCTGTTCAAGGTGGGCGCCGCGCCGTTCCATCAGTGGACGCCTGATGTCTACCAGGGTTCGCCCACCTCGGTGACCGGATTCATGGCGGCGTGCACCAAGGTCGCCGCCTTCGGCGCCCTCATGCGCGTGCTGTACGTGGCGCTCGGCGGAATCAGCTGGGACTGGCGCCCCGTGATGTACGTGATCTCGGCGTTGACGATGATCGTGGGGACGCTCTTCGCACTGACGCAGACCGACATCAAGCGCATGTTGGCCTATTCCTCCGTGGCGCAGGCGGGCTTCATGCTCGTCGGGGTCGTTGCTACCAGCGCCGCAGGACTTCAGGGCACGATGGTCTACCTGCTGGCCTACGGCATCGCCACCGTCGGCGCTTTCGCCATCCTGACCCTGGTGCGCGATTCCACGGGCGAGGCATCCCACCTGTCTCAATGGGCGGGGCTGGGTAGGAGATCGCCCTGGGTCGCAAGCGCTTTCGCGCTCTTCCTCCTCGCGTTCGCGGGCATTCCGCTCACCAGCGGCTTCACCGGAAAGTTCGCGGTGTTCACCGCAGGTGTTGCGGGCGGCGCTACCTCAGTGGTCGTCATCGGCGTCGTGGCGAGTGCAGTAGCCGCGTTCTTCTACGTCCGGGTCATCGTGCTTATGTTCTTCACCGAGCCGTCGGCGGAGGGTGGGCCTAGCGTGGTGGTCCCAAGCGCGTTCACGAAGTCCGCCATCACGATCAGCGTTGCACTGACCCTCGTCATCGGCGTCCTGCCGCAGTTGGTCCTCAACCTGGTCGGTCAGGCCGGGGTCTTCGTACGCTGAGCCATCGACGAGGAGAGGTACGCGCATGAGCGAGACCCTGCCCTTCGGCCTCTCGAAAGTCGACGGCGCGCTCGCTGACGCCTTGCGTGCCGGGCTCGACGATGTCGAGGTGGCGCTGCTCAAGGCTGTCACGAGTGAGTATCCCTTCGTGACTGAAACCTCGAGCCACCTCGTGACCGCGGGCGGCAAGAGGTTCCGACCACTGCTCGCGCTCGTGGCCGCGCAATACGGCGATCGCCATGCCTCGGGCAACGTCCCGGGGGCGGTCGTGGCTGAACTCACCCACCTTGCGACGCTCTATCACGACGACGTGATGGACGAGGCCCTGCTGCGTCGCGGTGCACCATCAGCCAATGCCCGATGGGACAACACCGTGGCGATCCTCACCGGTGACTTCCTCTTCGCGCGAGCGGCAGATATTGCAGCTGATCTCGGAACCGACATCGTCCGCCTGCAGGCGCGCACCTTCGAACGGCTGTGCACGGGCCAGATTCGCGAGACCGTCGGTCCCGCAGTCGATCAGGATCCGGTGAGCCACCATCTCGGGGTCCTCGCCGACAAGACCGGCTCGCTCATCGCGGCTGCGGGTCGGATGGGTGCCATGACTTCTGGTGCGCCCGAGCGGGTGGCCGTCGCCATCGCCGCGTACGGCGAGAAGTTCGGAGTCGCGTTCCAGCTCTCCGACGACCTCCTCGACATCGCCAGCGAGTCCGAGGCATCGGGCAAGACTCCGGGAACCGATCTCCGGGAGGGTGTGCGCACACTGCCGGTGCTACTCGCGTTGCGCGGAACGGACCCAGAGGGTGCACGCCTGCGCGAACTTCTCTCGGGCCCCCTCGTCGATGACGTGCCCCATGCCGAAGCCCTTGGCCTTCTTCGTCGTTCGCCCGCGATGGCTCAGGCGCGTCTTGAACTGGTGACGTGGGCAGAGGCCGCCCGCGCGGAGCTCTCGGCCTTGCCCGCCGGCCCGGTCACCGACGCGCTATCCCAGATGTGTGATGTCGTCGTCGACCGCGGGGCCTAATACGCGCGCAGGTCGGCCTCGGTCATCGCATTGAGTCGTCAGACTGGCGCTTCGACGCCCTCGGTGTCGATCAGGCTCAGTCGGGCAGAGCGGGTGACGTGGCTCTGGCGCACGCCGTCGTAGGTGAACACCACGAGCGCCAGCCAGATGATGGAGAAGCCCAGCCACCGAGCTGGTGACATGTCCTCGACGCCGATCTTGATCCCGATCACGAACTGGATCGAGGGAGTTAGGTACTGCAAGATCCCGACGGTCGAGAGCGGCACCCGGTTCGCAGCGGATCCGAACAGCAGCAAGGGGATCGCGGTCACGATACCGCTGGAGACGATCAGTACGGTGTTGGCTGGCGAGGTATGCGCGAACGCCAGTGTTCCGTTGACCCCGAGCCAGATCAACGTCCCCGTTGCGAGGGGCATCCAATAGCCGGTCTCAACGACCAGACTCGTCACCGGATCGACTCCCGCAACCTTCTTCACCAGGCCATAGGCGGCAAACGACAGTGCCAGGCCCAGGCCTATCCACGGAATGTAGCCGTAGGCACCTGTCAGAACCGCGACGGCGAGGGCTGCCACGCCCACTGCAATCCACTGCGGGGTGCGAAGGCGCTCGCGCAGCACGAGCGTGCCGAAAACCACGGTGACAAGCGGATTGATGAAGTAGCCGAGCGATGCCTCGACCACGTGGTGGTTTGCGACACTCCAAATGAACAGCATCCAATTCACGCCGATGCACAGTGCCGCCCCGAAGAGCAGCAGCATCGTCCGTGGACTCCTCAGCACCGGGCGCAGGCGGGGCCACGCGCGCGTCGCAGTGAGAAGGAGTACGAGGAACGGGAACGACCACACGATCCGCCCGCACACCATCTCGATCGCGGACGCCGGTTCCAGTAGGGGCCAGAACAACGGGAAGAGGCCCCAGATCGCATACGCCCCAACGCCGGACGCGAGGCCCAGCCGAAGGCTGGACCTCGCGTGCTTCTCGGCGGGCGAGAGGTGGTGGGGGTGGAGGTCCATCAGTGCCGAGGCACTAGCTGATCGTCCACGTGTCATTGCCGGCGAGCAGGCTTGCCAGATCTCCTCGGCCGCCTTCCTGGGCCAGGGCCATCTGCGCTTGGAAGGTGCTGTCGTACGACGGGCGCTTCACGTCCCGGAAGACGCCGATCGGAGTGTTCGCGAGGGTCATGGGGTCCGAGATCCGCGACAGCGCGAACGCCACCGAAGGGTCCTGGTTGTGTGCGTCGTGCAGGAGAATCGCGTCAAGACCAACCGTGGCGACGTCGGCAACCTCGAGGCTGCCGTCGGCCGTGCGGATGACCCCCCGCGTGCCGTCGACCAGGGTGATCGGCTCACCGTGCTGCAGGCGGAAGGTGAGGTTGTCGCGGTGGTCGGAGTCCTTCAGCGGGTCCCAGGCACCGTCGTTGAAGATGTTGCAGTTCTGGTAGATCTCTACCAATGCGGTGCCCTCATGGAGCGCCGCCTGCCGCAGGGTCTCGGTGAGGTGCTTGCGGTCTGAGTCGATCGTGCGAGCCACGAATGACGCCTCGGCGCCTAGTGCGAGCGAGACCGGGTTGAAGGGGTGGTCGAGGGAGCCCATCGGGGTGGACTTTGTGACCTTGCCGACCTCGGAGGTGGGCGAGTACTGACCCTTGGTGAGCCCGTAGATCCTGTTGTTGAACAGCAGGATCTTCAGGTTGACGTTGCGACGCAGCGCATGGATGAGGTGGTTGCCACCGATGGAGAGAGCGTCGCCGTCGCCGGTGACGACCCATACCGAGAGGTCCGGACGGGTCATGGCCAGTCCGGAGGCGATCGCCGGGGCGCGACCGTGAATCGAGTGCAGGCCATACGTGTTCATGTAGTAAGGGAAGCGGCTCGAGCAGCCAATCCCAGAGACCCACACGACGTTCTCGCGTGCCAGGCCCAACTCGGGCATGAAACTCTGCACCGCGGCGAGGATGGCGTAGTCGCCGCACCCGGGGCACCAGCGGACTTCTTGGTCGGTCTTGAAGTCCTTCGCGGACTGCTTCTCGGTGGCCTTGGGGACCAGTCGCAATGACGGGAATCCCAGATCGACGGTCTCAGACATTGCCAACCACGCCCTTGATGACTCCGGCGAGTTCGTCTGCCTTGAACGGCAGGCCCCGCACCTGGTTGTAGGAGATCGCGTCCACAAGGTATCGACCTCGGACGAGGAGTGCGAGCTGCCCGAGGTTCATCTCGGGGATGATCACCTTGTCGTACCTGCGCAGCACCTCGGCGGTGTTGGCAGGGAACGGATTGAGGTGACGGAAGTGGGCCTGGGCCACGGGGATGCCGTCAGCGCGAACGAGCCGGGCTGCTGCGCCGATGGGGCCGTAGGTCGACCCCCAGCCCAGGACGAGCACCTTCGCGTCGCCGGTGGGGTCCTCGACCTCGAGGTCGGCGACGTCGATGCCGTCGATCTTGCCCTGACGCAGGCGCGTCATGAGGTCGTGGTTGTCGGCGTCGTAGGAGATGTTGCCGGTGCCGTTGGCCTTCTCGATACCGCCAATGCGGTGCTCGAGACCGGCGGTGCCGGGCACCGCCCACGGACGGGCGAGGGTGTCCGGATCTCGCTGGAAGGGCCAGAACTCGGTGGAGCCGTCCTCGTTCGTGTGGTTGTGCTCGCTGGCGAACGCGACCGAGATATCGGGCAACGAACCGACGTCGGGGATGCGCCAGGGCTCCGAGCCGTTGGCGAGATAACCGTCGGAGAGAAGGAACACCGGCGTGCGGTACTTCGTGGCGATGCGAACTGCCTCGATGGCTGCATCGAAGCAGTCGCCGGGGGAGCGCGGCGCGATGATCGGCACCGGGGATTCACCGTTGCGGCCGAACATCGCCTGCAGGAGGTCGGATTGCTCGGTCTTGGTCGGCAGCCCCGTGGAGGGGCCACCTCGCTGCACATCGACGATCACCAGCGGGAGCTCTAGCGCCACGGCCAGACCGATCGTCTCGGACTTCAGTGCGACTCCAGGGCCCGACGTGGTGGTGACGCCGAGCATGCCTCCGTAGGAGGCTCCAAGCGCCGCGCCGATACCGGCGATCTCGTCCTCGGCCTGGAAGGTCATGATGCCAAAACGCTTGTGCTTGCTGAGTTCGTGGAGGATGTCCGATGCTGGCGTGATGGGGTAAGACCCGAGGTAGAGCGGCAGTTTCGCACTCTGCGCCGCTGCGATCAGGCCGTAGGACAGCGCGAGGTTGCCCGACATGTTGCGGTACTGCCCAGGCTTCATCGGCGCGGGCTTGACCTCGTATTGGACTGAGAAGTCCTCGGTGGTCTCGCCGAAGGACCAACCTGCCTCGAACGCCGCGATGTTGGCCGCGAGGATGTCCGGCTTCTTGGCAAACTTCTGATTGAGGAAGGTGATCGTTCCCTCAGTCGGCCGCGCGTACAGCCATGAGAGGAGGCCGAGGGCGAACATGTTCTTCGCCCGCTCGGCGTCCTTCTTCGACACTGCGGAAGCCTTCAGAGCCTCGACAGTGAGCGAGGTCAGCGGGATCCGGTGGATCGCGAAGGAGTCGAGGGAACCATCGTCGAGGGGGTTCTGCGCATACCCGACCTTGGTGAGGTTCCGGGTCGTGAACTCGTCGGTGTCGACGATGATGTCCGCGCCGCGGGGTAGGTCCTTGATATTGGCCTTGAGGGCCGCCGGGTTCATTGCGACCAGGACGTTGGGTGCATCGCCGGGCGTCATGATGTCGTGGTCGGCGAAGTGCAACTGGAACGCGGAGACTCCCGGAAGGGTTCCCGTTGGTGCCCGGATCTCTGCGGGGAAGTCGGGAAGTGTCGAGAGGTCGTTGCCGAATGCGGCTGTGCGAGAGGTGAATTGGTCACCCGTCAACTGCATGCCGTCGCCCGAGTCGCCGGCGAACCGGATGATTACTCGGCTGAGTTGGACTACCTGCTTGCTCACGTTGTTACCGCCTCATTCGCCAACGCCGATGTACCGGCCCGTGCTTCTCACCGATGCACGGCCACCCGGGCATCGCAGGAACTATCCTCGCGCTCGACCCCGCCGCGCGCGCGGGGGGGTCCTCCGTGTCGGGACGCCACCCTGCACATCGTCGCTAGGCTCGGATGTGAGAGGTGGTCGTCCGAGGGAATGCTACGGCGAGCGACACCGACGAGACGGGAGGGTCGGCCATGACGCGCGAGTCGCTTGATCTGCCGTCGCCCACGTTTGGGCTCCCGGTCCGCCCGGCCCCATCCCCGACCCGCGTTGAGTGGCGATCGCAGGATCGGACCTTCGTCCTATCCGTGGTGAACTTCGGTCTCGCCTGCTGCTCGGTCGAATTCCTCGCTGCGGTTCAGGGCAGGGCCGAGGCCATGGCCGCGGGCACGATCGATGCGCGAGCACGGCATGCGGGTGTCGTGACTGACGACGGACCTCGGACTTCCATTGAGGTCCTGGTGATCTCCGGCACGTGCACCGACGCCCTCGCGCCCGCGGTGAAGGTGCTCTACGACCAGATGCCCGAGCCCAAGCGGGTGGTCTCCTTCGGTGCGTGTTCGAACACCGGTGGCCCCTATTGGGATTCGTACTCGGTCACGAAGGGCATTGATCAAATGATCCCCGTCGACGTGTATGTTCCCGGCTGCCCGCCCCGCCCCGAAGCGCTGCTGGGTGCACTCGGCGAGCTCATGCGCGACCACGACGACCAACGTGGCTCGGTGACGCCATGAGCGCCCTCGTGCGGGCGGTTCGTGAGGTGTTCGCCGACGATGTCGACGATCTCCTCGACGTGGCGACCGACTTCGGGTCCACGACCATTCACGTCGATTCCGGGCGATGGACGGATTCGCTGGAGGCCCTTGCGGCCGCGGGCGCGACCTACTTCGACTTCCTGACCGCCTATGACGAACTCGAGAACGGCTTCTGCGTCATCGCCCACCTCTCGACCCCGGACGCCAGCGACCATGTCCTGCTGAGAACTCTCCTCGCCCGTGACCTTCCGGCGATCGCGACCGCGACCTCGGTGTATCGGGGCGCTGCCTGGCATGAGCGAGAGACTCACGAGATGTTCGGCATCGACTTCATCGGCAACGACCACCTCGAGCCACTGCTGCTCCCGGACGGCTTCTCGGGCACACCCCTGCGGAAGGACTTCGTCCTTGCCAGCCGTGTGGTGAAGGACTGGCCCGGCGCCAAGGAGCCCGGTGAGTCGCAGGAGCCCACCACCTCGCGCCGTCGCAACCTTCCCCCGGGTGTTCCGCAGGGTTGGCTGCGCGAGGAGTCCACGCCCCCCAACGCTGGGTCGCGCCATGACAAGGCCTGACGGCGTACCCGCCCAGGGCCCGGTGGTGTCACCGCGTGTCCACGGGGTGATTGCCCTGGTGGAGGAGAACTGCACGTCGTGCATGCTCTGCGCGCGCGAATGCCCCGACTGGTGCCTGTATATCGAGTCCCACACCGAGACCGTGCCCGCCACGACGCCGGGCGGACGCGACCGGTCCACACATGTGCTGGATCGGTTCGCGATCGATTTCTCGCTGTGCATGTACTGCGGCATCTGCATCGAGGTGTGCCCGTTCGACGCCCTGCACTGGTCGCCGGAATCGGATTACTCCGAAGGATCGCTCCTCGACCTCACCCACGAGCGCACGCGCCTGAGTGGCTGGCGCGCTACCCCAGCGGCCGACGGGCCCTCGGACGTGAGGGAACCCCCGGACCCTGTCAGCGGTAGTTGACGAACTGCACCGCGAAGTCCAGATCAGCCTCGCGGACGAGGTTCTGGACGGCCTGGAGGTCGTCGCGGCTCTTGGAAGTCACGCGCAGTTCCTCGCCCATCACCTGTGCCTTGACCGCCTTGGGGCCCTCGTCACGGATGAGCTTCCCGAGCTTCTTGGCCTGCTCCTGGTTGATGCCAGCCGCGAAGGTGCAGGAGATCTTGTAGTCCTTCCCCGAGGAGCGAGGATCTTCCGCGGTCAAGCACTTGAGCGAGATCTGGCGCTTGACGAGCTTCTCGCGGAAGACCTCGAGTGCCGCGGACACGCGGTCCTCTGTGCCCGCGGTGAGCTCGACGGAGAGCTCGCCCTTCCACTCGATGGCGGCCCCGGTGTTCTTGAAGTCGAAGCGCTGGGCGAGCTCCTTCGCGGTCTGGTTGAGTGCGTTGTCGACCTCTTGGCGGTCGATCTTGCTGACGATGTCGAAGCTGCTGTCGGCCATGGCTGGATCGGGCCCCTCTCATCCGCGCCCGTCGGGCGATTTCGCCCACGGCGTGCGTCGTATGTATCCTTCCCTGCGCAGTCCTCGGACAGCAACGGCGGGTTGCCCGAGCGGCCAATGGGAGCGGACTGTAAATCCGTCGGCTTACGCCTCCGAAGGTTCGAATCCTTCACCCGCCACACGAAAGTCGAAGGGCGGGGCCCCCC